>CALLNA010000039.1 GCA_938005655.1 uncultured Novosphingobium sp. | reverse complement strand
TGGCAGCATGAAGAGGATTCTGACCGCCGCCGCCGCGCTTACCGCCGCCCTTCCGCTATCGGCCCAGGCCGAGCTTCCGCAGGGCGCTCGGGCGCCGCAGTTCTCGACCCAGATCGCGCTGGCGGGCAAGCCGGGCACCTTCGACCTGCGCAGCGCGCTGCGCCGCGGGCCGGTGGTGCTCTATTTCTACCCCAAGGCCTTCACCCAGGGCTGCACGCTGGAGGCCCATGCCTTCGCCGAGGCGACCGACGAGTTCCGGGCGGCCGGCGCGACGGTGATCGGCATGTCCAACGACGACATCGCCACGCTCCAGCGCTTCTCGACCGAGCATTGCCGCGACAAGTTCGCGGTCGGCGTGGCGACGCCGGAGATCATCCGCCAGTACGACGTCTCGCTCAAGCTGCCGCCGCAATATGCCAACCGCGCCGCGGGCATGAGCAATGCCGCGAACCGGACGAGCTACGTCATAGCGCCGGACGGCCGGATCACGCTGGTCTACAGCAACATGGATTACCGCGATCACGTCAGGATGACGCTCGATGCGGTCAAGGCGCTGCGCGTCCGTCACCGCTCCTGATCACGCCAGCTTTACAAACCGCGACGCTCCGCTAAGCGGAGCGCGATCGGGCCTGTCGGTTGAACGGGCCTGCAAAAGCGTTGGAGTTGCAGCAGATGCGTGCCGAAGGGCAGGCCCATATCGACCGGATCGAGGCGGCGCTCGCCCTGGTCCGCAAGTTCCTCGACTGGGACCGCGCCCTGCGCCGGCTCGACGAGCTCAATGCGCGCGTCGAGGACCCCAAGCTTTGGGACAATCCCAAGGAAGCCGAAGCGGTCATGCGCGAGCGGCGGCGGCTCGAGGCCGCGGTCGGCACGGTCAACCAGATCGGTAGCGAGATGGCCGACGCGATCGAGTTCGTCGAGCTGGGCGAGGCCGAGGACGACGAGGGCACGATCAACGAGGGCCTGGCGAGCCTGGCGGCCTTGGCCGAGCGGGCCGATGCCGACAAGGTCCAGGCCCTGCTGGCCGGCGAGGCCGACGCCAGCGACGCCTATCTGGAGATCAACGCCGGGGCCGGCGGCACCGAGAGCCAGGACTGGGCCGAGATGCTCCAGCGGATGTACACCCGCTGGGCCGAGCGCCGGGGCTTCAAGGTCGAGCTGGTCGATTACCATGCCGGCGAGCAGGCCGGGATCAAGAGCGCCACGCTGATGATCAAGGGCGAGAACGCCTATGGCTATGCCAAGACCGAGAGCGGGGTGCACCGCCTCGTCCGGATCAGCCCCTACGACAGCTCGGCCCGGCGCCATACGAGCTTCTCCAGCGTCGCCGTCTCCCCCGTGGTCGACGACGACATCGACATCGAGATCAACCCGGCCGACCTCAAGATCGACACCTACCGCGCCTCGGGTGCGGGCGGACAGCACGTCAACACCACCGATTCGGCGGTGCGGATCACCCACGTCCCTTCGGGTATCATCGTCGCCAGCCAGAACGACCGCTCGCAGCACAAGAACCGCGCGACCGCGATGAACATGCTCAAGGCCCGGCTCTACGAGGCCGAGCTGGCCAGGCGCGAGGCCGAGGCCTCGGGCGAGTACCAGGCCAAGACCGAGATCGGGTGGGGCCACCAGATCCGCTCCTACGTCCTCCAGCCGTACCAGCTCGTGAAGGACCTGCGGACCGGCATGACCTCCACCTCGCCCGACGACGTGCTCGACGGCGACCTCGATCCGTTCATGGCCGCGGCCCTGTCGCAGCGTGTGACCGGCGAGAAGGTCGCGGTGGAGGACGTCGATTGATCCGCGCGGGCGCCACCGTCCTGCTGGCGCTGGCCGTGCTGACCGGCTGCAAGGCGCGCGATGACAGCCAGGCCGACCGCCTGCCGACCTCGCGCGAGTTTCCGCGCGCCGACCGCCCGGTGTCGCCGACCAGCTCGACCTCCTTCTCGACGGAGGTCCAGCGCGACAGCGTCAACGAGGCGAAGACCGTCATGGACCTCGCCGACATCCGCGCCGGCACGACCGTCGCCGACATTGGCGCGGGCGAGGGTTATTACACCGTCCGCCTGGCCGAGCGCGTCGGCAAGAAGGGCCGGGTGCTCGCCCAGGATATCGACGAGGAGGCGCTCGGCCGCCTCGCCCAGCGCGTCGAGCGCGAGCGGCTCGACAATGTCTCGATCAAGCCCGGCGCGCCCGACGATCCGCGGCTCCCTGTCGCGAGCTTCGACCGCATCTTCCTGGTCCATATGTACCACGAGGTCACGGAGCCTTACGCCTTCCTCTGGCGGTTGCGTCCGGCGCTGCGTGCCGGGGGGCGGGTGATCGTGGTTGACGTCGACCGGCCGACCGATCAGCGCGGGATTCCGCCCGCGCTGCTTTTCTGCGAATTCGGCCGTGTGGGCTTTCGTTTGACGCAATTTATCCGTAAGCCTGAGCTCCAGGGCTACTATGCGCAGTTCGAGGCAGCGGGCGAGCGCCCGCAGCCGGCCGCGATCGAGCCTTGCCGCGACACGAGGAGTGCGGTCGCGGGGCGTGCGGGGTGAGTACGCAAGGAAGACGGTGTCAATGAGTTTCAAGGGGTTGAAGCCGATCCTTTACGGCGGGCGTGAAGTCTGGCCGTTGATCGAGGGCGGCAAGGGGGTCTCCGCGACCAATCATACCAGCTCGGGCGCCTGGGCCGCCGCGGGCGGAATCGGCACGGTCAGCGCGGTCAACGCCGACAGCTACGATGCCGAGGGCAAGATCGTGCCCCAGATCTATCACGCGCTGACCCGCAAGGAGCGGCACGAGGAGCTGATCCGCTACGCCATCGACGGCGCGGTCGAGCAGGTGCGCCGCGCCTACGACATCGCCGGCGGCAAGGGCGCGATCAACATCAACGTGCTGTGGGAGATGGGCGGCGCCCAGCAGGTGCTGGAAGGCGTGCTGGAGCGGACCCGGGGTCTGGTCGCGGGCGTGACCTGCGGCGCGGGGATGCCCTACAAGCTGTCCGAGATCGCGGCGCGGTTCAACGTCAGCTACCTGCCGATCATCAGCTCGGCCCGCGCCTTCCGCCTGCTGTGGAAGCGGGCCTATCACAAGTTTTCCCAGCTGCTCGGCGCCGTGGTCTATGAGGATCCGTGGCTGGCCGGCGGGCACAACGGCCTCTCCAACGCCGAGGACCCGCTTGCGCCGCAGGACCCCTATCCGCGCGTTAAGGCCCTGCGCGAGACCATGCGCGCCGAGGGCGTGCCGGAATCGGTGCCGATCGTCATGGCCGGCGGCGTCTGGTTCCTGCGCGAATGGGACAACTGGATCGACAACGACGAGCTTGGCTCGATCGCCTTCCAGTTCGGCACCCGCCCTCTGCTCACGCAGGAAAGCCCGATCCCGCAGGGCTGGAAGGATGCCCTGCGCGAGCTGGAACCGGGCGACGTCCTGCTCCACCGCTTCTCGCCGACCGGGTTCTATTCCTCGGCTGTGCGCAACCCCTTCCTGCGCAACCTCGAGGCGCGGAGCGAGCGGCAGATTCCCTATTCGAAGGTCCAGGCGGGCGAGCACACCGTGCAGCTCGACGTCGGGGTGCGCGGCAAGAACTTCTGGGTCGCGCCCAAGGATCTCGACCGCGCGCGGACCTGGGCGGCGGCGGGCTATACCGAAGGCCTGCGGACGCCCGACGACACGATCATCTTCGTCGACCCGGCCGAGCGCGATCTGATCCGCAAGGACCAGGCCGACTGCATGGGCTGCCTGTCGCACTGCGGCTTCTCGTCGTGGAAGGACCACGACGACTACACCACCGGCCGTCTGGCCGATCCGCGCAGCTTCTGTATCCAGAAGACCTTGCAGGACATCGCCCACGGCGCCGACGTCCAGCAGAACCTGATGTTCGCGGGACACGCCGCCTATCGGTTCAAGCAGGACCCGTTCTATTCGAACAACTTCACGCCGACCGTGAAGCAGTTGGTGGATCGGATCCTGACCGGGGATTGAGGCGGCCGTCGCGGCAGCGCGGCCCCTCATTCCGGCGAATTGGGCTACGATATTCCGAAAACGGCGAACGCGCTGCCGCGGAAGATTACCGCCAGTACGCCCAATAGCAGGATAAGGCCGAAGCCGACCAGGATGATGATTTCTTCCCTGGTCATCGGCGCAGGCAATCATCCGCATCGTCGCAGGGCTGCCCGGCCTTGAGATGCTGTTTGCCCGCGCGTCCGTTGCGCGGCGCCACGCCCGTCATCGTGCCAGCCCCCGTTCGGGCAACGTAATGTCGCCCTATATGCGAAAAATGCATATGCGGTAATCGCTTGTAGTCAAGCCCGCCATGGGATTGGCGAGGCAAACGATGACGAAATCGCTGTTCACCGACGCCCATCGCGCCGTGGTGGAAGTGTTGGTGAAGGCGCGTCACGACGCCGGCCTGTTGCAGGCCGACCTGGCCAAATGCGTCGGCAAGGACCAGAGCTACATCAGCAATATCGAGCGTTATCAGCGGCGCGTCGATGTCGTCGAATTCTACGACCTGGCCAGGGCAATGAACCTCGATCCCGTCGATCTGTTCAGATTGGCGGCCGGCAATATCGACAAGCTCCAGAATACTACCTGATCCACGCGGCGGGGGGCATGGACTGCTTGCAACGGGTCGATCGTAGATTGCCTCAGGTTGTCGGCTCCGGCGAGCACCGCATCGCTCTGCCGGAACCGAGTTCGCGATATCGATTTCTGAGAGGAGACGATGTCGGAGAACCAGCCATGCAGATCCACCACAATGCGCTGATCCTGGTCGCGGACGGTCAGCGCTGCCGCTTCCTGCGCAACCAGGGCAGCTTCACCGAGCCCCGGCTCGTCGTCGAGGGGGAGCGCGAGCATATCAGCGCGCCGACCCATCGGCTCGGCACCGACCAGCCGGGTCGCGCCTTTTCCAGCGTGGGCAGCATTCGCAGCGCGGTCGAGCAGACCGACTTCCATCAGATCGAAAAGGACCGGTTTGCGGCCAAGGCGGCGGAAATGCTCAACCGGCGGGCACGGGGCAAGGATTTCGAGGAGCTGATCGTCGTCGCGCCGCCCGGCACGCTGGCCGAGCTGCGCGCCAACTATGATCGGGAAGTGTCCGCGCGACTGGTGGCGGAGATCGACAAGGACCTCACCAACCACGACATCGGTCAGATCACCGCGATCCTGGTGGATCGGGAGCGCTAGCGCTCAATCCATCTCCCAGGCCCGCTCGCCGTGGCTGGAGATATCCAGCCCCTCGCGTTCCTCGTCCTCGCTGACCCGCATCGGGATCGCCAGCGAGACCGCCAGGGCGATCACCACGCTGGCGATGACCGACCAGATCGCGACCACGCCCACGCCGGCCGCCTGGGCGCCGAGCTGGCTGAGCATCGACATCCCCTCGGCATAGCCGGTGCCGCCGAGCGCGGGGGAGAGGAACACCGCCAGCAGCAGCGAGCCGGTGATGCCGCCGATGCCGTGGACGGCGAAGATGTCGAGCGAATCGTCGATCTCGAACTTGTGCTTCACGAGCTGGATCATCGGCAGGCAGACGCTGGCGGCGATCGCGCCGAACAGCAGCGCCGCGCCGGGCGAGATGAAGCCGGCGGCGGGGGTGACGGTCGCCAGGCCGGCGATCGCGCCCGTGGCGAAGCCCACGCTGGTCGCCTTGCCGACGACGAAGCGCTCGATCAGGATCCAGGCCAGGGCCGCGGCGCAGGCCGCGACGTGGGTGTTGATGATCGCGGCGGCCGCGTCGTCGTTCGCCGCCACGGCCGAGCCGCCGTTGAAGCCGAACCAGCCGACCCACAGCAGGCCCGCGCCGAGCATGGTCAGCGAGGGACTGTGCGGCAGCATCAGCGTCTTGGGGAAGCCCTGGCGCTTGCCGAGCAGCAGCGCGACGACCAGCGCCGAGACGCCCGCCGTGGTGTGGACGACGATTCCTCCCGCGAAATCGAGCGTGCCGAGGCTCGCCGAGAGCCAGCCGCCGCCCCAGATCCAGTGGGCGACCGGGGCATAGACGATCAGGCTCCACAGCGCGCAGAAGCCCATGACCCAGCCGAACCGGGCGCGGTCGACCCAGGCGCCGACCATCAGCGCTGGCGTGATCGCGGCGAAGCACATCTGGAACAGGGCGAAGGTGCTCTCGGCGATGCCGTAGCCTTCGCGCACGTTGCCGAGGTTGATCAGCATCCAGGCGTTGCCCGCGCCGAGCCAGCCGCCGAGCGGAGAGGTGTGGGCGTCGCCGAAGGCCAGCGTGTAGCCGACCACGATCCACAGCAGCGAGGCCGCCGCGGCGATCGCGCCGCACTGGAGCATGACCGACAGGAAGTTCTTGGCCCGGACCAGGCCGCCGTAGAACAGCGAGAGGCCGGGCAGGGTCATCAGGATGACGAGGACGGAGGAGGTCAGGACCCAGGCGGTGTCGCCGCTGTCGGCGACGTCGATCGCCCCTTCCGCGCCCTGGGCATGGGCGAGGGCGGGCAGGGCGAGCGCCAGCGCCGATCCCAGGGCCAGCGCCAGGCCGGACGATGCTTTGCGCATGGAACGATAACTCCCCCTGGGCCGCGCGGATGCGGGGCGATTCCTCCGGAGGCGCGTTTACGGCAATTTTCGCGCGTTGGACAAGGTGGAGCGCGCCGCCGCGCGGGTTATGCCCAGCCTTCGAGCACCTGATCGGGCGGGCGGTGCCCGTCGGCCCAGAAGCGGATGTTGGCGATGACCTTCTCGCCCGAGGCCTCGCGCCCCTCGATCGTCGAGCTGCCGAGGTGCGGCATGGCGACGACGTTGGGATGGGCGAGCAGCCGCGGATCGACCGCCGGCTCGTGATTGAAGACGTCGAGCCCGGCGCCGCCGATCCGTCCGGCCTGCAACGCGGCGATCAGCGCCTCCTCGTCGATCAGCGTCCCGCGCGCCGTGTTCACCACATAGGCGCCGGGCTTCATCAGGCCGATGCGCTCGGCGCTGAGGATATGGTGGGTCTCGGGGCTGGCGGGGCAGTGCAGCGAGAGGATGTCGGCCTTGGCGACCATTGCGTCGAGGTCCGCCTCGTAGCGCGCGCCGAGCATGGTCTCGACCGCGGCGGGCAGGCGGTGGCGGTTGTGGTAGAGCACCTCCAGCCCGAAGGCGCGGGCGCGATGGGCGACCGCCTGGCCGATCCGCCCCATGCCGACGATCCCCAGAACCTTGCCGCCGATCCGGTGGCCGAGCAGGTCCGAAGGTCCCCAGCCTTGCCACTGGCCGCTGAGCAGCACCCGCACCCCGGCGGCCATGCGGCGCGGCACCGAGATGATCAGCGCCATGGTCATGTCGGCCGTGTCATCGGTGAAGACGCCGGGGGTGTTGGTGACGATGATCTTGCGGGCGCGGGCGGCGGCGAGGTCGATGTGGTCGATGCCTGCGCCGAAGCTGGCGATCAGGCCGAGCCGCTCCCCGGCCGCGGCGATCATCCTACCGTCGATCTGGTCGGTCACGGTGGGGACGAGCACGTCGCAGCGGCCCATGACGGCGATGAGTTCGTCGCGGGTCAGCGCCCGGTCCTCTGCGTTGAACTCGGCGTCGAACAGCTCGGCCATCCGCGCCTCGACCACGGGGAGGAGCTTGCGCGTCACCACGACGCGCGGCTTGCCCGCGACGCGGCGGGTTTGCGGGGGTTCGTTCACAACCGTCATGGACCGAGGGCTATGCGCTTGCCGTCGCGCGGGTCAAGCGCCCTTGAAGCCCGGACGCCACCGGCGTTATGGAACCGGAATGCTCAAGCGCCTGCTGATCCTTTTTTCCGCCACCTGCCTGTTCGCGTCACCCGCCGCCGCCCAGGACGCCGAGGTGCCCTATTGGGCCTCGATCCGGGCGAGCGAGGTGAACATGCGCGTGGGGCCAGGCGAGGATTATCGGATCAGCTGGGTCTATCGCCGGCCGCGCCTGCCGATGAAGGTGCTGCGGACGATGGAGGGCTGGCGCCTGGTCCAGGACCCGGACGGTGCGCGAGGCTGGATGCTGGCGCGCTTCCTCACGCGCGAGCGGGGTGGTTACATTCGCGGGCAGGGCCTGGCCGAGTTGCGCGAGAAGGGCGGCGAGGACGCCCGCGTGTTGTGGCGGCTCGAGCCCGGCGTCGTCGGCAAGATCGACGACTGCAAGGATGGCTGGTGCCGGTTCGAGGTGGACGGCCACGCCGGCTATGTCCGCGAGGAACGGGTCTGGGGCGCGGGCAAGCCCTGAGGCTGGGGCAGCGCGGGGCTTCGGCGGGGCGAGCCTGCCGAAGCCCGTACGCTCCGATCGTCAGACCAGCTCGATCGCCACGGCGGTCGCTTCGCCGCCGCCGATGCACAGGCTGGCGACGCCGCGCTTCTTGCCCTGGGTCTTGAGCGCGCCGATCAGCGTGGTGATGATCCGGGTGCCCGAGGCGCCGATCGGGTGGCCGAGCGCCGTGGCGCCGCCGTTCACGTTGATCTTGTCGTGCGGGATGCCGAGGTCGCGCATGGCGAACATGGCGACGCAGGCGAAGGCCTCGTTGATCTCGAACAGGTCGACGTCGCCCAGCTTCCAGCCGGCGTTGTCCATCAGCTTGTGGATCGCGTTGATCGGCGTGGTCGGGAAGCGGTTCGGCTCGTGCGCGTGGGCCGAGACGGCGACGACCCTGGCCACCGGCGTCAGGCCCTTGGCCTTGGCGACGCTCTCGCGGGCGAGGACCACGGCGGCGGCGCCGTCGGAGATCGAGCTGGAGCTGGCCGCGGTGATCGTGCCGTCCTTGGCGAAGGCGGGCTTGAGGGTCGGGATCTTGTCCGGGCGGCCCTTGCCGGGCTGCTCGTCGGTGTCGATCACGACCTCGCCGGCGCGCGTCTTGACCGTGACGGGGACGATCTCGCCGGCGAAGGCGCCGCTCTCGATCGCGGCCTGGGCGCGGCGCAGCGACTCGATCGCATAGTCGTCCTGGGCCTCGCGGGTGAGCTGGTACTCGTCGGCGACGGCCTGGGCGAAGGCGCCCATCGAGCTGCCGTCGTAAGCGTCTTCCAGCCCGTCGAGGAACATGTGGTCATAGGCCGTGTCGTGCCCGGCGCGCGCGCCGCTGCGATGCTTCTTGAGCAGGTAGGGGGCGTTGGTCATCGACTCCATGCCGCCCGCGACGACCATGTCGATCGAGCCCGAGGCCAGCGCCTCGGCGCCCATGATGACCGTCTGCATGCCCGAGCCGCAGACCTTGTTGACCGTGGTCGCCTCGACCGAGATCGGCAGGCCGGCCTTCAGCGCCACCTGGCGGGCGGGGGACTGGCCGAGGCCGGCGGGCAGCACGCAGCCCATGTAGATCCGCTCGACGTCCTCGCCGGCGACGCCCGCGCGCTCGACCGCGGCCTTGACGGCGGTCGCGCCCAGCTCGGGCGCCGAAACGTCCGCGAAAGCGCCCTGGAGGCCGCCCATCGGGGTGCGGGCATAGGAGAGGACGACGATCGGATCGGAGGCGGAAATCTGGCCCATGGCGGGGTGCCTTTCGGAAGTGCGGGGTATTGTGATGGAGTCGCATATATGTTGCGTTGCGGCGAAAGCAAACGCTGCTTTTTGGTGCTTTGCAGCACGGAACGCGGCGAATCTGTTGCCGACAGGCATTTGCCCCACTTGCACCGCTTCGAGGGGAGGACTAGGGCGCGGGGCAAGCGCCCCTCAGCGGCGATTCAGGGATCAATAGAGTCAGCATGGTCGATCTATCGCAATACCTGCCGATCCTGATATTCCTGGCCATAGCGCTGGGGCTGTCGTCGGCTTTCGTCTTCCTGCCGATGGGCGTCGCCCGCCTGACCGGCGCGCACAAGCCCGAGGCGGACAAGCTCAGCGAATACGAGTGCGGCTTCCCCGCCTTCGAGGACCCGCGCAGCCAGTTCGACGTGCGGTTCTACCTCGTCGCCATCCTCTTCATCATTTTCGACCTCGAAGCCGCGTTCCTGTTCCCCTGGGCGGTCAGCCTCAAGGAGACGGGTTGGGCCGGGTGGATCACTATGATGGTGTTCCTGGCCGGGCTGTTCATCGGCCTCGCCTATGCGTGGAAGAAGGGAGCTCTGGACTGGGAATGAGCACTCTCGTCAACTCCGCGGGGCAACCCCTAGCTGCCGGTGCCGGCGGGCAGGCGGTCACGCCGCCCGATCAGGCCTTCTTCAAGGACCTCAACCAGGAGGTTTCCGACAAGGGCTTCCTCGTCACCTCGACCGAGGAGCTGTTCCAGTGGGCCCGCACCGGCTCGCTGTGGTGGATGACCTTCGGCCTCGCCTGCTGCGCGGTCGAGATGATCCACGTCAACATGCCGCGCTACGACATGGAGCGCTTCGGCGTCGCCCCGCGCGCCTCGCCGCGCCAGTCGGACGTGATGATCGTCGCGGGCACGCTGTGCAACAAGATGGCTCCGGCGTTGCGCAAGGTCTACGACCAGATGTCGGAGCCCAAGTACGTCATCTCGATGGGAAGCTGCGCCAACGGCGGCGGCTATTACCACTACAGCTACAGCGTGGTGCGCGGCTGCGACCGGATCGTGCCGGTGGACATCTACGTCCCCGGTTGCCCGCCGACCGCCGAGGCGCTGCTCTATGGCGTGATGCAGCTCCAGCGCAAGATCCGTCGGGTCGGGACGGTCGAACGGTGAGCGCCGTGCTGCACCCCGCGCCGAAGATCGCCTCGAACGAGGGCGTCCTGGATGCGCTGACCGGCGCGCTCGGCAGCATGGTCGTGGCCGCCAAGGAGGAATACGGCGAGATCGTCATCACCGTCGCGCGCGATTCCATCGAAGCGGCGCTGCGCCTCCTGCGCGACGAGCACGAATACCAGCAGCTCATGGAGATCGCCGGAGCCGACTACCCCTCGCGGGCGGAGCGCTTCGAAGTCGTCTACATGCTGCTGTCGCTCACGCGGAACCACCGCATCCTGGTGAAGGTCACGGCTTCCGAAGCGACCCCGGTGCCGACCGTGACCACGCTGTGGCCGGTCGCCGGGTGGCTGGAGCGCGAGGTCTTCGACATGTACGGCGTGATCTTCGCCGGCAACCAGGACCTGCGCCGCATCCTTACCGACTACGGCTTCGAGGGGCATCCCTTCCGCAAGGACTTCCCGCTGACCGGCTATGTCGAGCTGCGCTATTCCGAGGAGGACAAGCGCGTGGTCTACGAGCCGGTCGAGCTGGCCCAGGACCTGCGCCAGTTCGACTTCATGAGCCCGTGGGAAGGCGCGGACTACGTGCTGCCGGGCGACGAGAAGGCCGCCGCCTCGCCGCCGCCTCCGCCGCCTCCGCCGCCCGCGCCTCCTCCGGCGCCGCCCCCGGTCGAGACGCCCAAGACCACCGAGAAGCCGGCCGACACCGGCGCGGGCAAGCCCGCCGACGAGGCCGCGCCGAAGAAGGCCGCCAAGGCCAAGGCCGCTCCGAAAACGACCGGGCAGGCCGAGCCCCAGGCGCCTGAGCCCACCGAGGACCGCCCGGCGCGCAAGCCGCGCGCGAAGAAGCCGGCCGATGCCCAAAAGACCGATGCCAAGAAGACCGATGGAGGCGCCGCATGAGCATGCAGCTCGAGCAATCGCCGACCACCGGCGATGAGGTCATCACCAACTACACGATCAACTTTGGGCCCCAGCACCCCGCGGCGCACGGCGTGCTCCGCATGGTCATGGAGCTGGACGGCGAGATCATCGAGCGGATCGATCCGCACGTCGGCTTGCTCCACCGCGGCACCGAGAAGCTGATCGAGCACAAGACCTACCTCCAGGCGCTGCCCTACTTCGACCGGCTCGACTACTGCTCGCCGCTGGCGATGGAGCACTCCTACGTGCTCGCCATCGAGAAGCTGCTCAACCTGGAGGTGCCGCTCCGCGCCCAGTACCTGCGCGTGCTGTTCGCCGAGCTGACCCGCATCTGCAACCACATGCTGAACCTCGGCAGCCACGTCATGGACGTCGGCGCGATGACGCCGAACCTGTGGTTGTTCGAGATTCGCGAGGACTGCCTGAACTTCTTCGAGCGGGCCTCCGGCGCGCGGATGCACTCGGCCTGGTTCCGCCCCGGCGGGGTCCACCAGGACGTGCCGCTCAAGCTCCTGACCGACATCGCCGACTGGCTCGACACGCGCTTGCCGCGCCTGTTCGAGGACGCGATGAGCCTGGTCGTCGACAACCGCATCTTCAAGCAGCGCAACGTCGACATCGCCCTGGTCGGCCGCGACGACGCGATCCGCTGGGGCTTCTCCGGCCCGATGATCCGCGGCTCGGGCATCCCCTGGGACCTGCGCAAGAGCCAGCCCTACGACGTCTATGACCGCATGGACTTCGAGATTCCGGTCGGCACCCGCGGCGATTGCTACGACCGCTTCATGGTCCGCGTCGAGGAAGTGCGCCAGTCGGCCCGGATCATGAAGCAGTGCCTGGCCGAGATGCCGGAAGGCCCGGTCGCCTCGACCGACCGCAAGGTGGTCCCGCCCAAGCGCGCCGAGATGAAAAGCTCGATGGAAGCGCTGATCCATCACTTCAAGCTCTACACCGAAGGCTTCCACG
>CALLNA010000038.1 GCA_938005655.1 uncultured Novosphingobium sp. | reverse complement strand
CGACGTCGCGGCCGACATAGCCGACCTCGGTGAACTTGGTCGCCTCGACCTTGACAAAAGGTGCGTCGGCCAGCCTGGCGAGGCGGCGGCTGATCTCGGTCTTGCCGCAGCCGGTCGGCCCGATCATCAGGATGTTCTTGGGCGTGACCTCGTCGCGCAGCTCGGGCGAGAGGCGCTGGCGGCGCCAGCGGTTGCGCAGCGCCACGGCGACCGCGCGCTTGGCGTCCTGCTGGCCGATGATGTGCTCGTCCAGGGCACGGACGATGGCTTTGGGGGTGAGGTTGTCGTTCATTCTGCTCTCGGGAGGATCGATCAAATCGTCTCGACCGTCACCCGGTCGTTGGTGAAGACGCAGACTTCCGCGGCAACCTGCATCGCGCGGCGGGCGATCTTCTCGGCGTCGTCCTCGTAGTCGGTGAGGGCGCGGGCGGCCGACAGCGCGTAGTTGCCGCCCGAGCCGATCGCGGCGATCCCGCCTTCCGGCTCCAGCACGTCGCCGTTGCCGGTGAGGATCAGCATGGTCTCGGCGTCGGCGACGATCATCAGCGCCTCGAGGTTGCGCAGGTACTTGTCGGTGCGCCAGTCCTTGGCCAGCTCTACCGCCGCGCGCATGAGCTGGCCACGATGCTGCTCCAGCTTCTTCTCCAGCCGTTCGAACAGGGTGAAGGCGTCGGCGGTCGCCCCGGCGAAGCCGGCGATGACCTTGCCGCCCTCTCCGATGCGGCGGACCTTGCGGGCGTTCGGCTTCATCACCGTGTTGCCCATGGAGACCTGGCCGTCGCCGGCGATGACCGTGCGGCCGTTCTTCTTGACCCCGATGATGGTGGTCCCGTGCCACTGGATCAGGCCGTGGCTTGCCCTGCTCTCGTCCATGCCGCGGGATATGGGGTGCGGCGAGCCGCCTTCAAGACGGCGCGGCGTCCCGGATCAGATCCTACGAACCGTTGGGTCCGCCGGTCGAGCCGCCGGCCGCCGGGCCGCCCAGGCCCGAGCCGACCGTGCCGATATTGCCGAACAGGTCTTCGAGGAACCCGCGGTCGCGGCCGAGCGTCGGCGTCTTCTTGTGCTCGGGATCGAGCCGCGCGATCTTCTCCGGGCCGGCCTTGTCGATCGCGGCGACATTGCCTTTCGCGTCGAAGCGGATGCGCAGCACCGACTGGTCGTGGGTGCGGGCGCGGGCGAAAGGCCGCTGCCGCGTATCGACCGAGACGTAGTACCAGGCCTGCTCGCCGAACTGGCTGGCGAAGCTCGGGCGGCCGAGCGCGCGTTCGACCGAGGTGCGGTTGTCGATGCCCGGCTGGACCGATTCGACCAGCGCCTGGTCGACGATGTAGCCGCGGTGGTCCTTGATCGAAGCGCAGCCCCCGGCCATCGCCGCCAGCACGACCGCCGCCCCGAGGCCTCCAACGATCCGTCCCATCCTCTGCATCAATTCGCTCCGGTCGATTCACTGGCGAGCGGCCGCGCCATTGCCAGCCCTGCCATTACGCATATATCGGCCCGAAGCCTTAGGGCTCCCGGGCAGGCAGCGCAATGGCGCTGTGGTTCGCCGGTCGATCGGCCGGCCGCGTTTAATCCCGGCTGAATGAAAGGAATGCGGTGTCCCTGTTTTCCCGCCTGTTCGGCAAGCGTCCCGACGACCGCGCCGAGGTCCGCCCGCTATGGCACAAGATCGTCGAGCTCTCGCGCGATCCCGCCTGGTACGCCGAATGCCGGGTGGCCGACACCGTGCCCGGCCGGTTCGACGCGATCACCCTGGTCCTCTCGGCCGTGCTCCTGCGGATGGAGCGCGAGCCCGCGCTGATCCCGGCCTCGGCGCGGCTGACCGAGCTGTTCGTCGACGATATGGACGGCCAGCTCCGCCAGAGCGGCGTGGGCGACATCGTCGTGGGCAAGCACATGGGCCGGCTGATGAGCGCGCTCGGCGGCCGCCTCGGCGCCTATCGCGAGGCCCTGGCGGCGAACGACGACACGGCCCTGGCCGAGGCGATCGACCGCAACGTCAGCCTGGCCGACGGCGGTGAGCCGGGCCTGGTCGCGGCGCGGTTCAAGGCGCTCGCCGAGCGGGTCGACGCCCTGCCCGCCGACCGGCTGCTCGCCGGCGACTTCGCATGACGCCCGAGTTCAGCCGGCCCGAGTTCAGCCGGATCATCGACACCCGCTCGATCGGCAACGAGCCGGTGCGGCTGGAGGCAAACGAGGCCGAGCGGCAGGCGCTGGCCCGGCGCTTCGGCCTGGTCGCGATCCACCGCCTCGTCGCGGAGGTGACGCTGGAGCCGGTCAAGCAGGCGATCGCGGCGACAGGCCGGCTCGACGCCGAGATCGTCCAGGGCTGCGCGGTCTCGGGCGAGGACCTGCTCGTCACGATCTCCGAACCCCTGACCCTGCGCTTCGTCCCGCCGAGCGGCGGCCACCGCCCCGACGAGGAGGTGGAGCTGGCAGCGGTCGACCTCGACGAGATCGAGTTCGCCGGCACCCAGTTCGACCTCGGCGAGGCCGTCGCGCAGAGCCTCGCCCTCGCCACCGACCCGTTCCTCGAAGGCCCGAACGCGGAGGAGTTCCGCAAGACCTCCGGCTACTTCGGCGAGGACACGGCGAACCCCTTCGCCGCGCTGGCCAGGCTCAAGAAGGATTGAGCCCTTGCTCCCCCTCCTCGCCAGAGGGGATCATGCAGTTTGCCAACCCGGCGGCCGCATGACCCGGGATGGGGTGGGAAGCGAATGCCATCACAAACCTCGTCGCCCCGGACTTGATCCGGGGCCCCGCCTCTTCCTGCGCGACCTCGGAAAAAGGAAAGCGGGGCCCCGGATCAAGTCCGGGGTGACGAACGAGATGGGAACGTCCGCCCGTCTGAAAGTCAGGCGATCGCACCCTTGGCCTTCAGCTCCTCGATCCGATCCCATTCCAGCCCGAGTTCCATCAGCACCAGCTCGGTATGCTCCGAGGCCTGGGGCGAGCGCGTGGTCTCCAGCGGCTCGCCGTCCCACTGCACCGGGCCGCGGACCAGCTTGAGCGGATTGCCGTCGGCGCCTTCGACCTCGATGATCATGTCGTTGGCGAGCGCCTGCTCGTCCTCCAGCAGTTCCTTGAAGCTCTGCACCGGGGCCCATTGCCCCTTCATCGTCTGGAGGTGCTTCTTCCAGTAGGCGAAGGGGTGCCTGGCGAAGGCCTCGACCATCAGGTCGCTCGCCGCCTTGGCGTTCTTGAACAGCTCGACCGGCTCGGAGAAGCGCGGGTCGTCGGCCAGCTCGGGCAGACCGAGGTGCTCGAAGGTGTCGCGGATCAGGCCGGTCGGGCTGTTGATGCACAGGTTGATCGTGCCGCCGTCCGAGGTGCGGTAGTTGCCGTTGAACGGGCTGCGCAGCGAGCCGCCCGAGATCGGCATGGTGTTCTTCATGGAAACGCCCGTCTCCATGATCTGCGACAGCACCGCGCCCGTGGCCCACCAGGCCGAGCTCATCAGCGAGACGTCGAGCACCTTGGCCTCGCCGGTCTTCTCGCGGTGGAACAGGGCCGCCGAAATGCCGCCGGCGATGAACATCGCGCCGATCGAATCGCCGAAGGCCGCGACGCCCTGGCCGAGCGGACCGTCCAGCTCGGCCGGGGTCATGGCGTCGGCGATGCCGCTGCGCGACCAGAAGGCCGTGCCGTCGAAACCGCCCTTCTCGCGCTCCGGCCCCTTCTCGCCGAAGGCGCTGCCGCGGGCGTAGATGATGTTCGGGTTGATCGCGCGGATGTGCTCGACGTCGAACTTGTTCTTCTGGCGGACCTGCGGGAGGTAGTTGGTCAGGAAGACGTCGGCCGACTTCGCCAACTCGTAGAGCACCTCCTGCCCCTCGGGCGTCGCCAGGTCGATGCCGACCGAGCGCTTGCCGCGGTTGGGATGCTCGATCAGGGTGTGGCGCAGCGGATCGAGCTGGACCCCGCCCATGTTGAGGAAGCCGCGCTGCGTATCACCGCGCACCGGATGCTCGACCTTGATCACGTCGGCGCCCCAGTCGGCCATGATGCCGCCCGCCGCCGGGACGAACGTGAACTGCGCGACCTCCAGGACGCGGACGCCTTCCATTACCTTGCCCATGTGCTCGACTATCCTCTCGTTACCGCGGCGTGCCTACCGCCGCCGGAATGAAGCTGTGGTCCTCGCGCGCGCGGATGTTGAGCAGCCGCGCGCCCGCCTCGCCTGCGCGGTAGCTATAGGGCGTCCGGGCCGGAATGAACATCGAACCGCCGGCCTCCAGCACATGATCGCCCCAGCGCAGCGAGCCCGCGACGACATAGACGATCTCGCCCAGCTCATGGCTGTGCGGCGTGACCAGCGTGTGGGGCTTCAGCCGCATCTCGAGGAGCTGCGGCGTCTCGGCGTCGCCGGGCTCGTGGAAGGCCAGGTGGCAATCGAGCTCGCTCGGGTCGATGTGCGCGCGCATCGCGCCCATCTCGATGTCGCCGATCCGGCGCCAGGCCAGGCTCTCGGGCGGGTGGACGCGGAATGCCATGCTCGTTCCTCTCGATCGCGGGCGTGATGAGGTGGCCCTAGCCCGCGCCGGAGTTGACCGTCTCACGCGATCCGGACAATCTTTCGCGCGGAACGGTCATGGATATCTCGACGCTCAATGTCGGCCTGTCGACGCTGGTCGACCCCGCCCGGCGGCCTCCGGCCGGAGCCGTCCTCCAGGACGCCTACGACCTCGACTCGCCGTGGCACCACCACGACATGCACCAGATCCAGTACGCCTTCGCCGGCTCGATCGAGCTGGAGGACCGCAACGGGCGGCATCTCCTGCCCAAGAGCATCGCCGGGTGGATTCCGGCCGGGGTCGAGCACCGCAACTCGATCCACCGGGTCCGCTCGGTCTCGATCCTGCTGGCGCGCGACATGGTGCCCGAGGCGGGCGACCGGGTCCGCGTGATCCGGGTCTCGCCGCTGATGCGCGAGATGATGGCCGAGGCGATGCGCTGGCCGATCCAGGGGCCGCAGGACGAGACCGGGCGTCTGTTCTTCGCCGCCTTCGGCCGCCTCTGCGGCGAATGGATCGCGCAGGAAGCGCCGTTCAGCCTGCCCAGCTCGGCCGATCCGCAAGTCGCCGCGGCCATGGCCTATACCCGCGCTCACCTGGCCGGATCGACCCTGCCGGAGGCGGCGCGGGCCGCGGGCCTGTCCGAGCGGACGCTGCGCCGCCGCTTCACCACCGAGCTCGGCATGGGCTGGGACGACTACCGCCGTCGTGCGCGCCTGCTCGCCGCGGCCGAGGCGCTCGGCGACACGCGCCGCTCGGTCGCGCAGATCGCGGCCGAGGTCGGCTTCGAGAGCCAGAGCGCCTTCGCCAAGGCCTTTCAGCAATTGACCGGCGAGACCCCGCGGGCCTTCCGGGCGCGGGCCGATCAGAACGGGATGTCGTCGTCCAGGTCGTCGGCGTAACCGCCCTTCGGCGCTCCGCCCGAGGACGAACCGCCGCCCCAGTCGTTGCCGCCACCCGAACGCTGGCCGCCGCCGCCCCAGTCACCGCCGCCGGAGCGCCCGCCGCCCGAGGAGCCGCCCCAGTCGCCGCCGCTGCGCTGGCCGCCGCCACCGCCCGGCGCGCCGTCGAGCATGGTCATCACCGCGCCCGGGCCTTGCAGCACGACCTCGGTGCTGTAGCGGTCGTTGCCCGACTGGTCCTGCCACTTGCGGGTGCGGAGCTGGCCTTCGAGATAGACCTTGCTGCCCTTGCGCAGGAAGCGCTCGGCCACGCCGACCAGCCCTTCGGAGAAGATCGCGACGCTATGCCACTCGGTCCGCTCCTGGCGGTCGCCGGTATTGCGGTCCTTCCAGGTCTCCGAGGTGGCGATCCGCAGGTTGCAGACCCTGCCGCCGTTCTGGAACGACTTGACCTCGGGATCGGCCCCGAGGTTGCCCACCAGGATCACCTTGTTGACGCTGCCTGCCATCGAATCGCTTCCTCTGAAATCTTGAGGAGCGGAGGTAATGCCTGCATCGCGCGGCGAACAGCCCGGCGAGGGATTTTTCAACGGCGGATTGGCGCGCCTCGCTACCGCTCGATACCCGTCACCCTGAACTCGTTTCAGGGTCCATGGCGCAACCTCACCCGCCAAAGAGTCGTTGCATCATGTCGGCACCTTCGTCCCATGGATGCTGAAACGAGTTCAGCATGACGAGGACCTAGAGGAAACGACGGCGCCTCAAAGCCCCAGCGCCACCGCCGTCCAGTAGGTCGCGCCCGCCGCAATATAGGCCAGGACGAACAGGTAGGCGAGCATGAACCCCGGCCATTTCCACCCGTTGGTCTCGCGCCGGGCGACGGCGATGGTCGAGAGGCATTGCGGGGCGAAGACGAACCAGGCGAGGAAGGCCAGGGCCATCGGCAAGGTCCACTTGGCCTTGAGCCGGCTGCCCAGGTCGACCGCGGTCTGGTTCTCGTCGTCGCTGGCGTCGACCGCATAGGTCGTGGCGAGCGAGCTTACCGCCACCTCGCGCGCGGCCATGGCCGGGATCAGGGCCAGCGCCATCTCGTGGTTGAAGCCGATCGGGCGGACCACGACCTGGACCACGTCGGCGATCTTGCCCGCCGCCGAGGCCTCGACCTGACTCTGGCCCGGCTCGGCGCGCGGGAAGTTGAGCATCAGCCAGAGGACCACGGTGATCGTGAAGATGATCGTGCCGGCGCGGCGCAGGAAGATCCAGGCGCGCTGCATCAGGCCGATGGCGAGGTCCTTGAGCCGCGGAAGCTGGTACTTGGGCAGCTCCATGATGAAGCCGCTGGCCGCGCCCTTCGTCACCGAACGGCGCAGGACCAGGGCGACGACCATCGCGCCAATGATCCCGGCGACGTAGAGGCTGAACAGCACCAGCCCTTGCAGGCCGATGAATTCGAAGCCCCTGGGCCCCACCGGCTTGTTGGGGATGAAGGCGGCGATGATCACCGCATAGACCGGCAGGCGGGCCGAGCAGGTCATCAGCGGGGCGATCAGGATGGTGGTCAGCCGGTCCTTGGGATCGGTGATCGAGCGGGTCGCCATGATCCCCGGAATGGCGCAGGCGAAGCTCGACAGCAGGGGGATGAAGCTGCGCCCCGACAGGCCGACATAGGCCATCAGCCGGTCCATGATGAAGGCCGCGCGGGCCATGTAGCCCGAGGCCTCCATCACCAGGATGAAGAAGAACAGGATGACGATCTGCGGCAGGAAGACGACGACCGAGCCGACGCCGTTGAACACCCCGTCGATCAGGAAGTCGCGCGCCAGGCTGGGCGGCAGGGCGGCCTGGACGCCGGCGGCGAGCCAGGCGACCGCGGCCTCCAGCGCATCGGCGAAGGGCTGCGCCCAGGCGAAGACCGCCTGGAACACCACGAACAGCAGCACGAGCAGGATCGGCGGCCCGAGCCAGGGGTTGAGCAGCACCCTGTCGAGCTTGGAGTGCAGCCGGTGCTTCGCCGTCTCGGAGACGATCGTCGCCTGGGCGATGGCATGGGCGGTGACGCGCCGCTCCGCCTCGTCGACGAAGGGCCGCGAATGCTCGGGCTTGCGCTCCTCCGCTTCGGCGATCGCCTGGGCCAGCTCGGTCAGGCCGCGCCGCCGCACGGCGACGGTGGGGACGACCGGCACGCCGAGCGCCGTCTCCAGCGCCTCGGGATCGAGCGCCAGCCCGTCGCGCTCGGCCAGGTCGATCATGTTGAGCGCGACCACGGTCGGACGGCCGAGCGCGATCACCTCCTGGGCGAAGACCAGGTGCTGCTCCAGGTTCGAGGCGTCGAGCACGACGACCAGCACCTCGGGCGCGGCCTCGCCGGGGAACTCGCCGAGGATAACCTTGCGGGTCACTTCCTCGTCCGGACTCGTCGGGTTGAGGCCGTAGGAGCCGGGCAGGTCGGTCAGCTCGACCGGCTCGCCGTTCGGCAGCAGCAGGCGCCCGGCCTTCCGCTCGACGGTGACGCCGGGATAGTTGGCGATCTTCTGGCGCGCGCCGGTCAGGGCGTTGAACAGCGCGCTCTTGCCCGCGTTGGGATTGCCGACCAGCGCGGCGGAACGGCGTTTCATAGGGCCTCCACCTGCATGGCCCGGGCGTGGAGGCGGCGCAGCGCCACGGTCATCCGCCCGATCTCGACCGCGAGGGGATCGGCCCCGCCGAACATCCCCCGGTGCGCCACCGTGACCTGCGCGCCCGCATCGATGCCGAGCGCGCGCAGGCGGCGGCCCTCGTCATGATCGAGGCCGGTCCAGTCGACCGCGACGATTCGCGCCTTCCGGCCGATGGGGAGAGCATCCAGGGTCATGGCCCCGCGCTGCCAGATCGCCGGGGTATTTGCAACTGCCTCGCAATTACCTTGCGGGATAGCGCAGGCGGCCGAGCAGGCGGACCAGGCTGAAGCGCTCGGCTTCGGGGCGGAGGAGCCGGGCCTTGGCCTTCTCGAACCGGGCGACGCCCTGGAGGCGGCGGTCGAGGAAGGCGCGGGTCTCGGCCTTGCCTTCGCTGCGGTCGTCGACATGGACGGCGAGGGTCGCGGCGACCACGGCGGAGAGCGTCGCGCGCTTGGTGTAATGGTTGAAGTCGGTCGCGGTGTCGCCGGCCAGCCGCCACATCAGGTCGGCGCTGCGCCAGCCGAGCCGCGCCGCCTGGGCGAGGTTGCGCGGCATGGCGAGGATCGCCAGCGCCCGCCGCAGCGCCTCCTCGTGGCCGGCGACGGCATCGATCCGGAACTCGACCAGGCGGCGGATGCGCTCGGGGACGCGCAGCGGCGCAAGCGCCTCGCGCGGCAGGGCCAGGGCCGCGTCGGCGTCGATCCGGTCGATCCAGGCGGCGATCATGTCCATCGCGCCGCCGGGGAAGGCCAGCCGCGCGACCGCCGGAGCCACGCCGAGCTGCCCGGCCGCGGCGTCGACCGCCGCCTCGCTCCAGCCGTCGAACACCGCGGCGTCGGCCACGGCCGGCGCCAGGGCGAGGCGCAGCTCGGGCAGGGTCAGGTCAGCCAGCTCGGAAGTCGGGGGTGCCATGATCGCCCTAGAACGAAGGACCGTAGCTGCCGCGCGCCGCGCCCGCCGCGCCGCGCGGCTTGGCGTTGGTCTCGATCTCGGTGAGCAGGGGGCTGCCCTTGCCGTCGAGCGCGGCATAGTCGCGCGCCGAGCGGCCCGAATTGTCGCTGCGGTCGGGATTGGCGCCGGCCTTGAGCAGCAGGCGCATCAGGCCGGTGTCGCGGCGATGGACCGCGGTGATCAGCGGGGTCTCGCCCGTGGAATCCGGCTCGTCGACCCGCGCGCCCTTGGCCAGCAGCAGCTCGACGCCCTCGTTGAAGCCCATGCCGACGGCGATCTGCAACGGCGTCGCCCCGCGGCCGTTGCGCGCGTCGACATTGGCGCCCTTGGCCAGCAGGAAGGTGATCCAGGTCAGGTCGCGGCGCGCGACGACGATGTGCAGGGCGGTCTCCCCGCTGGTCACGTCGCGGGTGTTGATGAGCGTCGTGCCCGGAACCTGGAGCATCTCCTCGACGGCGTTGCCGTCCTTCTTGCGGACGGCTTCGAGGAACTTGTAGCCTTGGGAGAACTGCGCGGCGGCGGGCGTGGCCAGTGCCAGCGCCGCGGCGACGGCGATCCCCATCTTCGCCATGAACTTCGACACGTCTGGAATCCTCCTGGAAAGGCGGCTGCGGCGGGGCTTCCGGCCCCGATCCCGCCTTGCGTCCGGTGGCTTAGCAGAGCATGAACCGGCGCGCCATGACCATCCGAAACGCCCTCTGCCTCGCCTTCGCCCTGACGCTGCCCGCCTGCGGCAGCGGCTCCGCCCCGGCGGAGAAGCCCCCGCTCGAAGGCGCGGCGATCGGCGGGCCGTTCACCCTGACCGATAAGGCCGGCAAGACGGTGCGCTGGAGCGACTTCGCCGGCAAGTACCGGATCGTCTATTTCGGCTATACCTTCTGCCCCGACGCCTGCCCGATGGACGTCTCGGTGCTGATGCGGGGCTTCAACGCCTTCGCCAAGGACCATCCGGACCTCGCCGCCCGGGTCCAGCCGATCTTCATCACGATCGATCCGGCGCGCGACACCCCGGCCCGCGTCGGCGAGTTCGCCGCGGCCTTCTCCCCGCACCTCATCGGCCTGACCGGCACGGCCGAGCAGGTCGCGGCCGCCGCCAAGGCCTTCGCCGTCTATTACGCCAAGGGCAAGGAGAGCGCGGGCGGCTACCTGATGGACCACAGCCGCACCGCCTACCTGATGGACCGCGACGGCAAGCCGCTCGCCATCCTTCCGACCGACAAGCAGGACCCGCAGGCGATCGCGGCGGAACTGGCGAAATGGGTGAGGTAGGCGCCAAGGCTCCCGCAGCGGACCGCTTCTGGGAAAAGCCGATCGAGACGCTGTCCCGCGCCGAGTGGGAGGCGCTGTGCGACGGCTGCGGCCAGTGCTGCCTGCACAAGGTCGAGGATGAGGACACCGGCGACATTTATCCCACCAACGTCGCCTGCAAGCTGCTCGACCTCAAGACCGCGCGGTGTAGCGACTATCGCAACCGGCGGATGTTCGTGCCCGACTGCCTGCGCCTGACCCCGCGCCTGGCCGCCGCGCTGGACTGGCTGCCCGCGACCTGCGCCTACCGCCTGCGCGCCGCGGGCGAGCCGCTACCGGACTGGCACCACCTGATCTGCGGCGATCCCGAGGCCGTGCACCGGGCGGGCATCTCGGTGCGCGGGCGGGCGATCTCCGAAGTGGTCGCCGGACCGCTGGAGCAGCATATCGTCTGGCCGGAAGACCGCGACGATGCGGCTGCCTGACTGGCTCCAGCCCACCAGGGGGCGGCAGGCGGGCGACCTCTCGATCACCCTGGGCGAGCGCGCGCTGCCCATCGTGATCCGCCGCCTGCGCCATGCCCGGCGCCTGACCCTGCGCCTCGCCCCCGACGGCTCCGAGGTCCGCGTCTCCGCCCCGCGCACCGCGCGCAGCGCCGAGGTCGCCGCCTTCGCCCAGGCCCATGCCGAGTGGCTGGCGGGCCAGCTCGCCCACGTGCCCGAGCGGCAGGCGATCATGCCCGGCGGCACCCTGCCCTATCGCGGCGCGCCGCTCCTCGTGATGCACGAGCCCAGGGCCCCGCGCCGCCCCGCGCTGGCGGACGGCGCGCTGCGCCTCGGCGGCACGGCGGAGAGCCTCGCCCCGCGCATCCGCCGCTGGCTCGACGGCGAGGCGCGGCGGCTGATGGCCGAGGACCTTGCCGACTATGCCGCCCGGGCCGGCGTCCCCGCCCCGCCGCTCTCGCTCAGCAACGCGCGGCGGCGCTGGGGGAGCTGTTCGGCGCACGGGGCGGTGCGGATCAATTGGCGGCTGGTCATGGCGCCCGACGCGGTCCGCCGCTCGGTGATTGCCCACGAGGTCGCCCACCTGATCCACTTCGATCACAGCCCGCGCTTCCACGCCCTGCTGGCCGAGCTGTTCGAAGGCGACCTCGCCCAGGCCAACCGCTGGCTCAAGCGCGAGGGCCGGAGTCTCTACGCCCCGTTCGGCTGAACTAAAGGTTGGCGCGAGGCGGGCGAAGGCCTTATCTAGCGCCCCATGTCCTATTGGAAGAACGTCGATCCGGTCGGCGCAATCGCCGATTTCCGCACCGTCTTCCAGCAGGCGGGCAAGAACCGCTGGCGGATCGCCGTCCTGGCGGCCGCGGCGACGCTCGCCACCTTCTCGCTGATGTTCCGGGAGGAGCACCGGGTCGAGCCGCGCCCGCCCAAGGTGATCTACATCACCTCGTGGCGCGCCGACCGCACCGACGCCGAGATCATCGCCTCCAACGAGGCCAACCAGAAGGTCCAGGACGAGCTGCGCGCCGAACAGGCCAAGCGCGACGAGGACGTGCGCCAGATCTACGTCAAGCTCGGCCGCATGTCGGGTATGGACGTCGACGCGATCGAGGCCAAGGCCCGGGCGGAGAAAGCGGCCGAGGAGGCCGCCCGGCCGCGCCCCAACATCCAGCAGACTCTCGCCCAGGGCCAGCTTGCCCGCCCCTGAGGACCTGCGCTGGCTCGACGCGGCGGCCCGCCTGGCGGCGCGGGCCCGTCCGCTCAGCCGTCCCAACCCAGCCGTGGGTGCGATCATCGTCAAGCATGGCCGGGTGATCGCCCGCGGCTGGACCCGCCCCGGCGGCCGCCCCCATGCCGAGGCCGTGGCCCTGGGCCAGGCCGGCAGCGCCGCCTTCGGGGCGACGCTCTACGTCACGCTCGAGCCCTGCGCCCATGTCAGCGCGCGCGGCTCGGCCTGCGCCGACCTCGTCGCCGCCTCGGGCCTGGCGCGCGTCGTGGTCGGCTGCGAGGACCCCGACCCGCGCACCGCCGGCGCCGGCTTCGCGCGCATCCGCGCCGCGGGGATCGAGGCCGAGTTGGTCGCCTCCCCCGCCGCCGAGGCCAGCCTCGCCGGCTATCTCATGCAGAAGCGCCGCGGCCGCCCGCAGGTGACGCTCAAGCTCGCCCTCTCGCTCGACGGCCGGATCGCGCTGGAGGACGGCACGAGCCGCTGGATCACCGGCGAGATCGCCCGCCGGTACTGCCACGCCGAGCGCGCCCGCTGCGACGCCATCCTCGTCGGCGGCGGGACTCTGCGCAGCGACGCCCCGCGGCTCGACGTGCGCCTGCCCGGCCTCGAAGCGCGCAGCCCGGAGCGCTGGGTGCTGACGCGCGGCTCCGCGCCGGAGGGCTGGCGCGCCCTCCCCGCGCCCGAGGCCGTCGCCGACATGGCGGGCGTCCAGTACCTCTTCGTCGAAGGCGGCGCCCAGGCCGCCGCCGCCTTCCTCGCCGCCGAGCTTGTCGACCGCCTGCTGATCTACCGCGCCCCGATCCTCATCGGCGCGGGGCGGAGCGCGGTGGGCGACCTCGGCCTCGGCGCCCTGGCCGAGGCGCACGGGCGCTGGCGGCAGGCCGACCATCGCCGGCTTGGCAGCGACACGCTGGAAGTCTACGAGCGGCTGCCATGTTCACCGGCATAGTCACCGCTCTCGGCACGATCCGCGAAACCCGTCAGACGGGCGACCTCCACGCGGTCGTCGCCTGCCCCTTCGATCCGGCCGGCATGGCCATCGGCGCCTCGATCGCCTGCTCGGGCACCTGCCTGACCGTGGTCGACAAGGGCGGGGTCGCGGGCGACGCCTGGTTCGCGGTCGACATCTCGGGCGAAACCGTCTCGCGCACCGTGCCGGGCCGCTGGGAGCCGGGCCGCCGGCTCAATCTCGAGCCCGCGCTGAAGCTCGGCGACGAGCTGGGCGGGCACATCGTCACCGGCCACGTCGACGGCGTCGGCACCGTGGCGAGCGTCGCGCCCGAAGGCGATTCCCGCCGCCTGGTCATCGCCGCGCCCCACGACCTCGCGCCCTACCTCGCCCCCAAAGGCTCGATCACCGTCGACGGCGTCTCGCTGACCGTGAACGAGGTCGCCGACCAAGCCGACGGCACCTGCCACTTCGCCCTCAACATCATCCCCCACACCGCCGAAGTGACCACCCTGGGCACGCTGGAACCGGGCGACCGGGTGAACCTGGAGCTCGACGTGCTGGCGCGGTACTTGCAGCGGATGCAGAGTTTACGGGGGTAGGCGGACTGTCTGCTTGCGGCGCGATCTTCGTCGTCTGACCTGCGCTGCGAACACCCCTTTTCGCGACACAGATTTGGAGACGGGTTTCCAGACACAGGAAGCGGCAAGCGCAATTTTCCCAGAGCAGACATGCCGTATGATCTCGGAAACCAGGGTTTTTGAGCGTTAACGTGCAACTCGCCAACTCCGTGCTATCGCGATTTATAGATCGGGGAAGAAGCATGATGGCGCGGCGGGACATTTTGGCATTACTGGCTGCCTCAGCAGCCTCCTTTGTTCAAGGGTGCTCGCCGTCAAAGACCCGCCGATTCAAGATCGCGGTTGAGGTCGCCACGCCGCATGGACCGCGATCAGGCTATTCTGTCGTTGAAGAATCGATCACCCCTGCTGGGGGATTATCAATAAGCGACAATAGGTATTCTTCGATGTTTCGCGGCGAAGCGGTCTCAGTCAAGCTGCCGAATGAGCGATACTTGTTCGCACTTTTGAATAACGGGCAATCATTGGATATGCCCAACTTGATCGGTCGCACTTTTTATCCGGGTGGTCGCCAGTCCGGCGAACCATTTCGGAAGGTCGGTGATCCACCTTTGGAAATGCCAGCAATTGCTCGGGGATTGAACGAGCCGGGGAAGCCGCTGCTTGTGACTTTTCGTAATCTTGATGATCCAAGCTCCGTAGAGCGCGTAGACCCCGAAAATCTCGCCGCTGCTTTTGGCCCCGGCTATGCGCTCAGCCGAATAACAGTCGAAGTCACCGAGGAGCCGGTAACCGTTGGACTTGAGAAGCGGTTAACATGGCTGCGATCCCATCGGGGCACTTTGAAACCCAACCCACCGCGCCACCTCATTGATTCACGCGATCCTGACCTTCGGTTGCTCGGGACAGCCGCATTTTCGACCGAGTTGTTCAAATGAAAGGTGATTCCGAAAACGGCCGTTTGTGAGCAATGCTCTTCCGCAAAAACGGCGCACCCGCTTCACCGCAAGTCGTCGCTCCGAACCTAGCCCAGGGTACCGCGATGGTCAGCCCGTCCCCTTCGCCACGGCGGCGATGAACGGGTCGATGTTGCCCAGCGTCAGCCCCGCCACGTTGATCCGGCCCGAACCGGCGAAGTAGATGCCGTGGTCGGCGCGCATCGCCTGGACCTGCTCAGGCGTGAAGGGGATGATCGAGAACAGGCCATTCTGGCCGCCGACCGGCGTCAGGTCGCCCCCGCCGACCTTGCCGGCCGCGGCGAGCCGGGCGCGGACCTGGCGCATCCGTTCGCGCATGGTGTCGAGCTCGTCGAGCCACTGCGCGGTGAGCGCCTTGTCCTCCAGCACCATGCGCACGGCGGCGGCGCCGTGATCCGGCGGCTGCGACCAGTTGGCGCGGGCCAGGGCATAGGCGTTGGAGATCACCGGCGGGAGCTGCTCGGGCGTCGCCGTCATCATGTAGAGCGCGCCGGTGCGGTCGCGGTAGAGGCCGAAGTTCTTGTCGCAGCTATAGGCGACGATCGCCTCCGGCACGGCGGCGAGCACGCGGCGCACGCCATAGGCGTCCTCCTCCATGCCGCGGCCCAGGCCCTGGTAGGCGAGGTCGAGCACGGGGAGGAGCTTCCTGGCCGCGAGCAGCCCGGCGATCTCGTCCCAGTCGGCGTTCGAATAGTCGATGCCGGTCGGGTTGTGGCAGCAGCCGTGGAGCAGGAAGGCGTCGCCCTCGTCGGCCTCGGCAATCGCGGCGCGCAGGGCGTCCATGTCGGCCGTGCCCTCGGGCGTGGCGTGGTTGAAGGTCTTGAGCTCGAGGCCGAGGTCGGCGCAGATCTGCGCGTGGTTCGGCCAGGAGGGCACGCCCATCCAGGCGCGCTTGATCCCGGCCTTCTTGACCAGGGCCAGGGCGAGGCGCAGCGAGCCGGTGCCGCCCGGGGTCTGCATCCCCTCGATCCGGCCGCCCTTGGTCGGGTCCTCCTTGCCGAAGACATAGGGCATCAGCGCCTCGACGAAGGCCATGTCGCCTTCGGGGCCGAGGTAGGCCTTGGAGTCCTGCGTCTCGGCCAGCTTCTTCTCCGCCGCCTTGATCGCGCCGAAGACGGGGGTGTCGCCCTGCCCCGTCTTGTACACCCCGACGCCGAGGTCGATCTTGTCGGCCCGGGGATCGTTGTTGTGGAGCTTGATCAGCGCCAGAAGCGCGTCGGCGGGCTGCTGGGCGAGATTGGTCAACATAGCGGCCCGGCCCTTAGCCCCGGCGGGGGTGGAGGAGCAAGGGGGTTGCTTGGCCCCGCGCGCGGTGAAATGGCGCGAGGCGCCGTTCATCCGCCGGAGGCCGCGTGACCCCGAAAGCCCGTCCCCTCGCCCTTGCGCACGCCCCCGCTGCCTTCCCGGCC
>CALLNA010000037.1 GCA_938005655.1 uncultured Novosphingobium sp. | reverse complement strand
GCCCTTGAGCGCGCGCGGCCGGGCGCGGAAGCCGGCGAGCAGCCCGCGCGGCTGCTTCCGGGCGAACTGCTCGTCGAGCTGGGCGAGGAAGACCCCGGCGAGGTTGCCGACAACCTTCGCCTGGAGGAAGAAGTAGTGCATGAAGCGCTCGACCGCGCTCTTGCCGACGCGGTCGGAGAAGCCCATCCGCACCGCCACCTCGCGCTGGAGGTCGAAGGTCAGGCGGTCCTCGGCGCGGCGGGGGATCGTATGGAGGTGGCAGCGCACCGCCCAGAAAAAGCTCTCGGCGCGGCGGAAGGCGCGATACTCGTCGCGGCTCAGCAGGCCGACCGCGACCAGCTCCGACACGTCGCGGACCTTGGGGATATATTTGCCGATCCAGTAGAGCGTGTGCAGGTCGCGCAGGCCGCCCTTGCCCTCCTTGACATTGGGCTCGACCACGTAGCGGCTGTCGCCCAGGCGCTTGTGCCGCTCGTTGCGCTCGGCCAGCTTCTCGGCGACGAACTGGCGCTCGGTCCCGGCGACGACCTCGTTCCAGAACCGCCGCTGCGCCTCGGCGAACAGCTCCTGGTCGCCCCAGACGTAGCGCCCCTCGAGCAGGGCGGTGCGGATCGTCAGGTCGGACTTGGCCATCCGCACCATGTCGTCGAGCGAGCGGCTCGAATGGCCGACCTTCAGCGCCAGGTCCCACATGAAGTAGAGGATCGCCTCGATCACCTGCTCGCACCAGGCGGTCTGCTTGCCGGGCATCAGGAAGGCGATGTCGACGTCCGAATGGGGCGCCATCTCGCCCCGGCCGTAGCCGCCGACCGCCATGATCGTCAGCCGCTCCCCGGTCGAGCGGTTGCTGGCGCGATAGACGTCGCCGACCACGTGGTCGTGGATCACCCGGATGAGCTGGTCGACGAGGAAGGCCTGGGCCTCGGCGACGTCGTGCCCGGCGGTGGGCTTATCCGCGAGGCGGCGGGCGATCTCGGCACGGCCTTCTTCGAGCGCGCCGCGCAGCAGCTCGACCACCTTGGGCCGGGCCTTGGCCGCCCCCTGCTCGGCCACGGCGTCGGCGACCGCCGCGGTCAGCGCCCGCCGGTCGATCACCGCGCGCTGGTTGGGGATGCGGATCGCGCTCATGCCCGCGCCTCGCGGCGCGCCGCGGCGGGTGGAGCGTGGGGGCATGACTCAGGCGCGAACCGTTCCATGCCGCCGACGATGGCAAAGCGCGGCCGTGTAGGAAAATGGTTTTTCGCGCGGCGGCCGGCGGGGGCGTCATTACACCTCGTCACCCCGGGTGTGTTCAATGGGAGCGCGGGCTCAGACCGCGTCTGGGTCCCACCCTTCCAGATACCGTTCCCGCAGCGCCCGCTTGTCGACCTTCTCGGTGCCGAGGCGCGGAAGCGCGCCGGTCTCGCGCCACAGCCACACCGGCACCTTGAAGGCGGCGAGGTGCTCGGCGAGGAAGGCGCGCAGGTCCTCCTCCGTCACCGCCGCGCCGGGGCGGGCGAGCCAGACCGCGACCGGGACCTCGCCGTAGGTTCGGCTGGGCAGGCCGAAGACGCTGGCCTCGGTCACGGCCGGATGGGCGTAGAGCGCGGCCTCGACCTCGAGGCTGGCGATGTTCTCACCGCCGCGGATGATGAGGTCCTTCTTGCGGTCGACGATGAACAGGTAGCCGTCGGGATCGAGATAGCCGAGGTCGCCGGTCCGGACGAAGCCCTCGGGGGTCAGCGCCGCGGCGGTCGCCTCCGGATCGTTCCAGTAGCCGACGAAATTGCAGATCGAGCGGATGCCGATCTCGCCGGTCTCGCCCCGGGGCAGGCGCCGCCCGGCCTCGTCGAAGGCCGCGATCTCGACCAGCGGGCGGCTCGCCGGGCCGGTGCTGCCGGGCTTGGCCAGGTAGTTCTCGTTGAAGTTGCCGCAGCCGACCGCGTTGGTCTCGGTCAGGCCGTAGCCGAGGACCGGGAAACCGTGGGGCAGCGCCGCGCGGATGCGCGCGACGTGGTCGACCGGGCGCGGCGCGCCGCCGGCGGCGAAGGTGACGCAGCTCGTCAGGTCGAACTCGTGGCGGCGGGGGTGCTCGGCCAGGGCCATGCTCATCAGCGGCACGCCGACGAAATAGGTGACTTTCTCGCGCTCGATCAGGCGCATGGCCTCCACCGGGTCCCACTTCGCCATCATCACCAGCTTGCGGCCGATCACGAAGGATTGGAGGTAGAGCGGCACCTCTCCGGTGACGTGGAACAGCGGCACGTTGACCAGGGCGCAGGGCTGGCCGACCGGGGGATCGCCCTGCTCGGTCTTCACGGTGAGGACCATCAACGTCTGCGCCGCATAGTTCATCACCGCCTGGACCACGCCGAGATGATCCGAGCAGGCGCCCTTCGACTTGCCGGTCGAGCCCGAGGTAAACAGCATGGTGGCAAGGTCGCCGCCGTCGAGTTCGGGCAGAGCTGCGTTCTCGTCCGCCCCGGCAAGCAGGGCATCGAACCCGTCATTCTCGTGCCCGAAGACCACCAAGCGGGCCGGATGGGGCTGCCCCGCCAGCCGCTCGGCGCGCGGGGCGTCGGCCAGGACCAACTTGCAACCGGCGAGCGCGATCCCCTCGGCCAGTTCCTCGCCCACCCACCAGCCGTTGAGCAGGGTGGCGCAGCCGCCGGCCATCAGCACGGCCATCTGGGCGAGGACCCAATTCGCCGAATTGCGCGCGGCGATCCCCACCCGGTCGCCGCGCTTCACCCCGTGGGCCGAGACCAGCGCCCCGGCCAGCCGCCGGGCGCCGGCATGGGCCGCGGCGAAGGTCAGCCGCCGCTCGCCGTCGACTAGGAAGTCCTTGTCGCCATGCTCGGCGCAGAAGCGCGCGAACAGCGCGGGCAGGGTCGGCGGGGCCGTGGCGATCAGCGGCACCGCCTGGCCGTGGCGCTCGCCCCGCGCCGTCTCCAGCGGGCCGCCCGGCGCGGTCAGCCGGTCGATCGCGGAATTCAGCGCGGCATCGAGTTCGCTCGGCATCCGGTCCCCTCTCCTCCGGCCATGACCTCGGCTCCGGCGCCAAGTGCCCCTTGCCGGTCCGCCCCTTGGCCCGCTATGTCGGCGCCGACCCGTTTGCGGGACCGTCGCCGGACGGGCTTTTCCGGGATTTTGTAGGGGGTCACGCTCTTGCTGTCACTACTGGCCGCCGCGGCCCACCAACCGATCTACTGGGTGGATCTCGGCCTCAAGAACTACCTGTTCAAGATCGGCAGCTTCGAGCTGCGCTGGTACAGCCTGGCCTATCTCGCCGGGATCGTGCTGGGCTACTGGCAGCTCACCCGGATGAACCGGGCCCCCGGCGCGCCGATGGGCCAGCGCCATGCCGACGACCTGTTCTTCTACTGCACGCTCGGCGTCATCCTCGGCGGCCGGCTCGGCTACGCGACCTTCTACGCGCCCGAGCTGTGGACCCATCCGAGCGAGCTGGTGGCGCTGTGGAACGGGGGGATGAGCTTCCACGGCGGCCTGATCGGCACGGTCGCGGCGATCGCCTGGGTCGCCTGGCGCGGGCAGCTCTCGTTCCTGCGGGTCTGCGACTACATCGCGGTCTGCGTGCCCTTCGGCCTGCTGTTCGGCCGCCTCGCCAACTTCGTCAACGGCGAGCTGTGGGGCCGCGTCGCCGGGCCGGACGTGCCCTGGGCGATGATCTTCCCCGGCGCCGGCGACCTGCCGCGCCACCCGAGCCAGCTCTACGAGGCCCTGCTCGAAGGCGTGGTCCTCGGCGCGGTGCTGCTGCTGGTGTTCTGGAAGACCCGCGCGCGGTGGCGGCCGGGCCTGCTTGTCGGGCTGTTCACCCTCGGCTACGGGCTGAGCCGCTTCGTGGTCGAATGGTTCCGCGAGCCCGACCAGCAGCTCCAGGAGTTCGCCCTGCGCACCGGCCTGTCGATGGGCCAGTGGCTGTGCATCCCGATGATCCTGCTCGGCCTGTTCTTCATGGTCCGCGCCCTGCTGCGCCCGCCGCTCGGCAGCGCCGCGCCCGCGCCGGTATGAGCGAGGCCGGCGGGGCGGACGGGCCGCTCCCCGACCTGTTCGCCCGGCTGATCGCCAATACCGGGCCGATCAGCCTGCAATACTACATGGGCGAGGCCAACGCCCGCTACTACGCCTCCCGCGATCCGCTAGGCGCAGCCGGAGACTTCGTGACCGCGCCCGAGATCAGCCAGATGTTCGGCGAGCTGGTCGGGCTGTGGCTGACCGACCTCTGGGCTCGCGCCGGGCGGATCGCGCCGGTCCACTACGTCGAGCTGGGCCCCGGCCGCGGCACCCTGGCGCGCGACGCCCTGGCGGCGGCGCGGCAGCACGGGCTCGTCCCGCGCGTCCATTTCATCGAAGGCTCAGCCGCGCTCAAGCCGCTCCAGCTCGCCGCCGTGCCGGAAGCCGAATGGCACCACGCCCTCTCCTCGGTGCCGCGCAACGGCCCGATCCTGCTCGTCGCCAACGAGTTCCTCGATGCCCTGCCGATCCGCCAGCTCGTGATGACGCCGCAGGGCTGGCGCGAACGGATGGTCGGCCTGGAGGACGGCCGCCTCGTCCCCGTCGCCGGGACCCAACCGATGGACGCCGCCGTGCCCGAGGCGCAGCGCGATGCCCCCGAAGGCGCGATCGTCGAGACCTGCCCCGCCGCGGCCGCCACTGTCTACGAGGTCGCCGGCCGCATGGTCAAGCAGGGCGGCGCGGCGCAGTACGTCGACTACGCCCACGCCGAGCCGCGCTTCGGCTCGACCTTCCAGGCGGTCCGTGCCCACGCGATGGTCGATCCCTTCGCCACCCCCGGCGAGGCCGACCTGACCGCCCACGTCGACTTCGCCACCCTCGCCCGCGTCGCCCAGTCGCGCGGCGCGGCCTGCTGCGGCGTGACCACCCAGGGCGACTGGCTCCGCGCCCTCGGCATCGACCTGCGCGCCCAGGCCCTGAGCAAGGCCGCGCCCGACCAGGCCGAAGCGATCGAAACCGCCCGCACCCGCCTGGTCGAGCCGGCGCAGATGGGCGCACTGTTCAAGGTCATGGGCCTGACTGCACCGAACTGGCCCGAAGCGGCGGGGTTCTGAGCGAGACCGCCCGGACTCTTCCCCAGTCATGCTGAACTTGTTTCAGTATTCATGGTGCGACATCACCCTCGAATGCGAGACCGCCGCCCTGCGCTTACATCCTGGCCAACCAGAAGCGCGGCACACTGTACATCGGTGTGACCTCCGATCTCGCCGCCCGTATCTGGCAGCATCGTAACGGCGGCACACCCGGATTCGCCTCGCGCTACCGCGTATTCCGTCTCGTCCACGCCGAGTTCTTCGAGGAGATGCGGCCGGCGATCGAGCGCGAGAAACAGCTCAAGCGCTGGCACCGGCAATGGAAGATCAACTTGATCGAGGCGTCCAACCCGGATTGGCGCGATCTGGCAATCGAATGGGGAATCGCAGAACCGCTACGCCCATCACGCTAGCTCACCCGGATCACCGCCCGATCGTTTCGTCACCCTGAACTCGTTTCAGGGTCCATGGTGCGGCCTCGCCCGCCAAGGAACCACTGCATTGCCACGCTACCGTTGCACCATGGATGCTGAAACAAGTTCAGCATGACGGAAACAGGACACCGGCGGCGGACTTCCGCGACGCGTCAAACGTCCAGATTGGCCACGTTCAGCGCGTTTTCCTGGATGAAGTCGCGGCGCGGTTCGACCACGTCGCCCATCAGGCGGGTGAAGATCTCGTCGGTCACGTCCGCGTCCTCGACCTTGACCTGGAGCAGGGCGCGGTTGTCAGGGTCGAGGGTCGTTTCCCAGAGCTGCTCGGCGTTCATCTCGCCGAGGCCCTTGTAGCGGGCGATCGACAGGCCCTTGCGGCCCGCGGCAAGCACCGCGTCGAGGAGCTGGGTCGGCCGGGTGATCGTCCCGTCGGCGGCGCCGGCGAGGCGGGCGGGCGTGCCCTCCGCCTCATCGGCCTCGTCGACGGCAGGTTCCGGCTCGGGCTCGGCAGCCGTGCCCTTCACCAGCCGCGCCGTGCCGCGATAGACCTCGGCCTGCTCGGCGGCGAGGCGGGCGAGCTTGCGTGCCTCGGCGCTGGCGAGGAAGCTGCCCTCGACGATGTGGTGGTCGGTCACGCCGCGCCACAGCCGCTGGACCCAGACCGCGCCGTCCTCGCCCATGCCGGCGGACCACCGGGCCTCGGGATCGCCGCGGTCGAGCCATTCGGCGGCGCGGGCCAGGGCCGCGTCGCGATCGGCGGAGGAAAGGTCGGCGGCGAAGACGCCGGCCAGGGCCAGGGCCTCGATGATCGCCGGATCGTAGCGCCGGGGCACGAAGCCCATCAGCGCGCGCAGGCGCAGCGCGTGGTCGACCAGCTCGCGCAGCTCGCCCTCGCCGCGGGCGCCGCCCGAGGCCTCCAGCACCCGGCCCGCGAGCCCGGCGTCGACCAGGTAGCGATCGAGCGCCGCGCCGTCCTTGAGATAGACCTCGCTGCGGCCCTTGCTCACCTTGTAGAGCGGCGGCTGGGCGATGAAGAGGTGGCCGTTGCGGATGATCTCCGGCATCTGCCGGTGGAAGAAGGTCAGCAGCAGCGTGCGGATATGCGCGCCGTCGACGTCGGCGTCCGTCATGATAACGATCTTGTGGTAGCGCAGCTTCTCGATGTTGAACTCGTCGCGGATGCCGGTGCCCATCGCCTGGATCAGCGTGCCGACCTCCTTCGACGAGATGATCCGGTCGAACCGCGCGCGCTCGACGTTGAGAATCTTGCCCTTCAGCGGCAGGATCGCCTGGATGTGCCGATCACGGCCCTGCTTGGCCGAGCCGCCGGCCGAATCGCCCTCGACCAGGAACAGCTCGCACTTGGAAGGGTCACGCTCCTGGCAGTCGGCCAGCTTGCCGGGCAGCGAGGCGATGTCCATCGCGCCCTTGCGCCGGGTCAGCTCGCGCGCCTTGCGCGCCGCCTCGCGCGCGGCGGCGGCGTCGATGATCTTCTGGACGATCGCCTTGGCGTGGCCGGGATTCTCCTCCAGCCATTCGCTCATCTTGTCGGCCATCAGGCTTTCGAGCGGCTGACGAACCTCGCTGGAGACCAGCTTGTCCTTGGTCTGCGACGAGAACTTGGGATCGGGCAGCTTGACCGAGACGATCGCGGTCAGCCCCTCGCGCATGTCCTCGCCCGAGAGCGAGACCTTCTCCTTCTTGAGCATCCCCGAGCGCTCGGCATAGCCGTTGAGGGTGCGGGTCAGCGCCGCGCGGAAGGCCGCGATGTGGGTGCCGCCGTCGCGCTGGGGGATGTTGTTGGTGAAGGCGAGGACGTTCTCGTAGTAGGAATCGTTCCATTCCAGCGCGACGTCGATGCCGATCCCGTCCTTCTCGGCCGAGATCGCGATCGGGTCGGGCATCAGCGCGGCCTTGTTGCGGTCGAGCCACTTCACGAAGGCGGCGATCCCGCCCTCGTAGAACAGGTCGTGCTCCTTGACCTCCTCGTGCCGCCGGTCGCGCAGCAGGATGCGCACGCCGGAGTTGAGGAAGGCCAGCTCGCGGTAGCGGTGCTCCAGCTTCTCGAAATCGAACTCGGTGACGTTCTTGAAGGTATCGGTCGAGGCGAGGAAGGTGACGCGGGTGCCCTTCTTGCCGGCAGGAGCCGAGCCGCGCACTTCGAGCGGCGCCACGGCATCGCCGTGGGCGAACTTCATCCAGTGCTCCTGCCCGTCGCGCCAGATGGTCAGCTCCAGCCACTCGCTGAGCGCGTTGACCACCGAGACGCCGACGCCGTGGAGCCCGCCCGAGACCTTGTAGGCGTTGTCGTCCGAGGTGTTCTCGAACTTCCCGCCCGCGTGGAGCTGGGTCATGATGACCTCGGCCGCCGAAACGCCTTCCTCGGGGTGAATGCCGGTCGGGATGCCGCGGCCGTTGTCCTCGACCGAGACCGAGCCGTCCGGGTTCAGCTCGATCAGGACCAGGTCGCAATGCCCGGCCAGCGCCTCGTCGATCGCGTTGTCGGAGACCTCGAACACCATGTGATGCAGGCCCGAGCCGTCGTCGGTATCGCCGATATACATGCCCGGCCGCTTGCGCACCGCGTCGAGGCCCTTGAGGACCTTGATCGAATCGGCACCGTAGGCATTGGCGTTCGGCAGGTTTTGGGGAGTGTCGTCGGGAGTGCTGGCCATGACCAGCATATAGGGATCGCGGGGCGTTCAGGGAACCCGTTTCCGGCCTCCTTCCACAAGATCCGGCGCATCGGGGCCTTGCTTGACCAAGCTGCTTGGCCAAGATAATTTCGAGCCATGACCATCCACGTCAACATCGGCGAAGCCAAGACGCGCCTGTCGGAGCTCGTCGCCGCAGCCCTGCGCGGCGAGGAGGTGGTGCTGGACAAGGCGGGAGAGCCCAAGGTCCGGCTGGTCGCGCTGCCCGAGGCGGTCGCACTGGAGAACGAGGCCCGGGCGGCCAAGCGGCGAGCGGCGATCGGGTTCGCGCGGGACAAGTACAAGCACTTGCCGCCCGAAGCCTTCGACGTGCCCCCCTCCATGACCGACGAGGAATACGAGGAACGAATTCAGCGGAAGTTCGGTGCGCCTCCTGCTTGATACCCAGATCCTGGTCTGGATGGTCAACGGCGACCGTCGCTTGCGTGGAGCATGGATCGAGGCGATCTCGAGCGAGGAAGCCTCGCTTCACGTCAGCCCGGTCGTGGCGTTTGAATACGTCGACCTGCAACAACGCAAGCGCGTGCCCGTCGATGAGCCGCTGGCGGAACTGATCGAACGGTTCGATCTCAGCGTGGAAGATTTTCCGGCCGATTGCTGGCGTCGGGCTTCGAGCCTTCCGCCGATCCACCGCGATCCCGTCGATCGGATGCTGGTGGCCCATGCGCTGGCCGGAGGGTTCACCCTGGCGACGGCCGACGCGAATATTCGGAAGTATCCGGTTCCGGTGATCTAACGACGCGCTTACCGGAGAAGCGCTGCGCGGCCCCTCGTCGAGCCGCGATCCTATCGCGGCGTCAGGCGAGGAGCCGGCGCGATTTCCCCGGCATTACGCGAGGGTGACTGCGAACATCAGACCGCTGGTGCCGATGGCAACCGCGATACCGATCGCACTGCGAACGATACGATCCATGGTTCTTGACCTCCTGTTGTGCCGTCTGTGCGGCTGCGAACTCATTTCGCATCTGCAATATAAACCTTGCGATAAAGTGTGCACGTGCAAAGACGGGTCGAGTTGTTGCGCTTTTTGCAACACCCGCCCTCGCGCGGCCTCACTGGACAGCACGACGCCTCGCGACTAACGGCTTGCCATGACCGTCCAGCCCTCAAATCACACCGGCGATTCCATCCTGATCGTCGACTTCGGCAGCCAGGTGACGCAGCTCATCGCCCGCCGCGTGCGCGAGGCCGGCGTCTATTCCGAGATCGCCCCCTTCGGCTCCGCCGCCGAGGCCTTCGCCCGGATGCAGCCCAAGGGAATCATCCTCTCGGGCTCCCCGGCTTCGGTGCTCGACGCCGACGGCCCGCGCATTCCCGAGGTCATCCTGGAAAGCGGCCTGCCGATCATGGCGATCTGCTATGGCCAGCAGGCGCTAATGCATCAATTGGGCGGCGAGGTCCTGCCCGGCGATTCGGGCGAGTTCGGCCGCGCCTTTATCGAGATCTCGGACGGCTGCGTGCTGTTCGACGGCCTGTGGACCGAGGGCGAGAGCCATCAGGTGTGGATGAGCCACGGCGACAAGGTGACGCGGTTCGCCCCCGGCTTCCGCCCCGTCGCCTCCAGCCCCGGCGCGCCCTTCGCCGTCATCGCCAACGACGAGAAGCGCATCTACGCGATGCAGTTCCACCCCGAGGTGGTCCACACGCCCGACGGCGCCAAGCTCTACAAGAACTTCGTCCGCCATGTCTGCGGCCTCGCCGGCGACTGGACCATGGCCGAGTTCCGCAAGACCAAGATCGAGGAAATCCGCCAGCAGGTCGGCACCGGCCGGGTGATCTGCGGCCTGTCGGGCGGCGTCGATTCCGCCGTCGCGGCGGTG
>CALLNA010000036.1 GCA_938005655.1 uncultured Novosphingobium sp. | reverse complement strand
TTTCCGCTGTCGTCGAAACGATAGTGGTTGGTCGTCTGGCGTACCGTGCCGTCGGGCAGTTGCGCCTCGACCTCGACCGCGATGCCTTCCGCGCCGATGAAGCGCGCGCCGGGGTTGGGGAAGGGCGATCCCGAGGCGAAGACCATCTGCTGGAACTCGCGGATCGCGGCCTTGCCCTGGAATACCTGGCCGTTGGGCAGTGAGTAGGTCGCATCCTCGGCGAAGAGGGCCATCCAGGCATCGATGTCCTTGGCCCGCACCGCGGCGAAGTAGCCGTCGACCGTCGCGTCGGGGTCGGCGGGGCTGGGGTTGCCCGCGGCCTCGCTCGCTGCGCGGCGGATGCGCTGGAGCATGAAGTCGGCCGCCTCGGTCAGGCTGCGCAGGGCCACCGTCTCGCTGGTCGGCAGCTCGCGGGCGTGCTCGACGTCCTTCTTGAGGAGATCGTGGAGCCCTTGGAAGCTGCTCGGCGCGCCCATGCCCTCGCGCGGCAGGACGAAGCGCGGACCGACGCCGAGCGCGAAGCTCTGGGCCGAGCCGGCGTTCAGCGCGTCGATCAGCTCCTGGCGGTCGAAGCCCATTGAGATGCCGATGTCGACGATCGCTGCGGACATGCCGTAGTTGGCGATCGAGATCAGGTTGTTGATGAGCTTGCCCTCCTGCCCGCGGCCGACCGGGCCGAGGTGGGAGAGCTTCTTGCCGATCGCTTCCAGCCAGGGGCGGGCGCGCTCGACATCGGCGTCCTCGCCGCCGATCCACAGCGAGAGCTGGCCCTCGATCGCGGCTGGGCCGCCGCCCGAGACGCCGACGTCGACGAAGCCGACGCCGTGGTCCTTCGCCTGGGCGGCGAGCCTGCGGGCAAGGTCGGGCGAGACCGTCGAATGGAGGATCAAGGTGCCGCCCTGGCCCAGCGCCTCGTAGAGCTTGCCGCCGTCGATCAGGCTTTCGAGCTGCTCGTCGGTGCGCACGCAGACGCCGAGAAGGTCCGCGCCCCGCGCGGTCTCCAGCGGATCGGCGCAGCGCGTGGTGCCGGGCTCGTCGAAGGCGTCGAGCATCTCGGGCGAGATGTCGCAGCCGGTGACTTCGAAGCCCTGCCGCGCCAGCCGCCGCGCAATCGGCGCCCCCATGGAACCAAGCCCGATGAACCCTGCCTTCATTGCCGTTGTCCTCTCAGATAGCGGAGGAGAGAAGTGACATGATCATGTCAAATCTACAATGCCGATCCGGTCCGGCGGGCCATTCATCGCCGCGACGTTGAGGATGGGTCAGGGACGCATCACCCAGCCGCCGTCGATGTGGATCGTCTGGCCGGTGATCCATTCGCCGGCCGGCGAGCAGAGCAGCAACAGCGCGCCGACCAGCTCGTCCGGCTCGCCGCGCGGGCGGGTGGCGCAGGTCGCCTGGAGGAACTGGATGAACGGCGAATCGTCGGGCACCAGCAGCTTGCCGGCGTCGGACTTGACGTTGCCGGGCGCGATGGCGTTGCAGGTGATGCCGTCCTTGCCCCACTGCTTGGCGAGCGAGGTGGTCAGGCCGACCAGGGCGAGCTTGCTGATCCCGTTGAGGCTGGTCGCGGGGAAGGCGCCGCCCGAGGTCTGGTTGACGATCCGCCCGCCGCCGCGCTCGCGCATCGATGGGGCTACGGCACGGGCGCAGAGCAGGGCACCGGTGAGGTTGACCGCGAAGGCCTTGTTCCAGGCTTCCAGCGAGACTGTCTCGATGCTGTCGTAGCTGACGTCGACCATCAGCGCGGCGTTGTTGACCAGGATGTCGACCCCGCCGAAGGCTTCGATCGCCGCGGCGGCCATCGCCTTGGCCGAGGCTTCGTCGGACACATCGACCCGGACGCCGATCGCCTTGCCCCCGGCCGCCTTGATCTCCTCGGCGACGGCGTTGGCGCCGTCCTGGTTGAGGTCGGCGACGACCACGGCGGCGCCGGCATTGGCGAGGCCCAGCGCATAGGCGCGGCCGATCGAGTTGCCGCGGCCGCCGGCCCCGGTGACGATGGCGACCTTGCCGTCGAGGCGGTACTGGTCGAGAGTGAAGGCCATTCTAAGTCTCCAAGTGATCGGTTCGTCCCGAGCCTGTCGAAGGACCGTCCTTCTTCAGGCCGGGCGGCATCAGGTTTCCGGATTGGCGGCGGTCAGGAAGGGCTCGGCGGCGGCGCGCAGCAGTTCGGCGCCCCACTCGTCGGGCAGGACCGCCTTGAGCAGGCCCACGTCCTTCGCCAGCATCGGCGCGCCGACCTGGAAGGCGGCGGGCGAGGGCAGGCGGGCATAGACCTCGAAGCCGAAGCTGCGCCCGCTGCTTTCCCGGACCAGCTCGGCCAGGGCCTTGCGGTCCACGCCCAGAGCGTCGGCCGCGGCCATCGCGCCGTGGGCCAGGCCCATGTTGGCGGCCATCAGCGAGTTGTTGACGATCTTCGCGCGCTGGCCGGCCCCGGCCCCGCCGAGCAGGACGACGAGCTTGCCGAAGGTCTGCAGCACGGGCAGCGCCGCGTCGAAGGCCTCCTGGCGCGCGCCGCACATGACGGTCAGCGTGCCGGCTTCGGCGGCGGGCTGGCCGCCGCTGACCGGCGCGTCGATCAGCATCAGGCCGCGCGCGTCGCACAGGGCTTCCAGCCGGGCGCAGGTCTCGGGCAGGATGGTCGAATGGATCGCGATCCGGCTGCCGGGCTTCATCGCCGGGATGAGCTGCTCGCAGATCTGCATGACGTCGGTGTCGTTGACCACGCAGATGCCGACATGGTCGCAGGCCGCGCCCAGCTCGGCCACGGTCGCCGCCGACGTGGCGCCCTTGGCGGCATAGGCTTCCAGCACCTCAGGCCGGCGGGCCCAGACGACCAGCGGATAGCCGGCGTCGATCATCCGATGCGCCATCGGGCCGCCCTGGCTGCCGAGGCCGATGAATCCCGTCACTTCCTTCATGTCGCTCATCCCGCCGTGATCCCCGCGTCGATGGTGACGCAGGCGCCGTGATAGGAGCGCCCGGCCGGCGAGGCCAGCATGGCGACCAGCTCGGCCACGTCCTCCACCTCGACCGTGCCGCGCAGGCCGGAGAAGCGCTGGATGAGATCGTATTCGACGCCTTCGGGCATGGTCAGGCCGTTGGCGATGTTCGTGACCATGCCGCCGGGCGCGACCGCGTTGATGCGGATCGGCTTGCGGACGTATTCCATCGCCATGGCCTTGGTCATCTGGACCATGCCGGCCTTGCTGGCGCAGTAGGCCGCGGCATAGGCCTCGCCGACGAAGGCCGCGGTCGAGGCGACGTTGACGATCGCGCCTTCGGCTTCGAGCAGGTGCGGGATCGCCGCCTGCGAGAGCAGGAAGGGCGCGGTCAGGTTGATCGCGATCGTCCGGTCCCAGTCGCCGCGCGGCATCTGGTGCGAGTTGGCGAACTTGATGATCCCGGCGACGTTGCACAGCGCGTCGAGCCGCCCGAACCGCGCGACCGCCGCAGCGACGGCCGGAGCGCAGGCCTCGGGATCGGTGAGGTCAGCGGGATGGACCAGCGTCTCCGAGCCGGCGATCAGCTTCGCCGTCTCGGCCAGCCCGTCGGCGTCGACGTCGACCAGGCAGACCCGCGCGCCGGCCTCGGTCAGCCGCAGTGCGGTCGCCCGGCCCAGGCCCGAGGCCGCGCCCGTCACCAGTGCGGCCTTGCCGCCCATGTCGATGGTCTGGGCCATCAGCCGTTCCAGGGCAGGCCGGCTTCGACCTTCTTCGTCATCTCGATCACGACGCCCTGGACCACCGAGGCCTTGGGCCAACCGGCGTGGATGCCGTATTGCAGGATGAATTCCTGCATCTCGGCGGGCTTGCAGTTGCCGCTCGCCATGGCGGCGTGGATGTGGCTCTTGAGCGGGATCTCGGTCGAGGATTCGCACACTCCGACCAGGGTGATCCACCGCCGCGAGCGCTGGTCCAACCCCTCGTAGCGGCACCACATCTCGCCGAAGACGAAATTGTTGATCGCTTCGAGATAGGGCGTGGCCGAAGGGCCGCCGGGGAAGGTCATGACCGCGGTGAACTCGTCCCGGCCTTCCTGGGTGCGCACCTCGGGGTCCCAGGGCGCGGCGCGGATCGGGGCGGCTTCGACTGGCGGCAGGCCCAGGCTCTCCGCGACGCGGGTGACGGCCTGGTCCAGCGCGTCGCCGCGCGACCAGCCGCCATAGACCGCCAGGTGCAGCGCCGCCTCGCGCAGCTCCCGCAGGTTCAGTTCGCCGCCGGTCAGGGCGCCGCGGACATAGCCGTCGAGCGTCGCCGTCGAGGCGCCGGCCAGGGCCGCACCGGCCAGCGAGATCAGGTAGCGCGCGCGGCGGTCCAGGCCGGGGCGGCTCCAGACCTCGGCGAAGACGAAATCGCGCCAGCTTTCCTGGACGGGCGTCGCGGGGGTCTCCGCCCGGCCGGTCGCTTCGGCCTGGATGGCGCTGCCGCGCGCGGCGCGTTCGGTGGGATCGAGCAATGCCATGTCAGGCCTCCGGCGCCGAAAGGTTGATCCAGACGTTCTTGGGCTGGAGGAACTCCTGCAAGCCCTCGACCCCGCCGAGGCGGCCGTGGCCGCTGCGCTTGTAGCCGCCGAACGGGCAGTTCGGCTGCATCGCCTCGCCCGCGCCGTTGACGTGGATCATGCCCGCCTGGAGCTGGCTGGTCACGTAGTGGGCGCGGCGCAGGTCCTTGGTGTGGACATAGGCGCCGAGACCGTAGTCGGTCCCGTTGGCGAGCTGGATCGCCTCCTCCTCGGTGTCGAAGGGGGTGACGACGAGGACCGGGCCGAACACTTCGTTCTGGGCGATCTCGCAGTCGTTGCGGACGTCGGCGAGGACGGTCACGGGCAGGAAGAAGCCGTTGGCGTGGTCGCCGCCGAGCCGCTCGCCGCCGGCGATGATCCGCCCGCCGTCCGAGACGCCGCGGCCGACCATGCCGAGGATGCGGTCGAGCGCAGTCTGGGAGATGACCGGGCCGAGCGTCGTCTGCGGATCGTAGGGGTCGCCGACATTGATGTGCCCGGCCATCGCCGCCAGCGTCTGGAGGTACTGGTCATAGACCCCGCGCTGGACCAGCAGGCGGGTGCCGTTGACGCAGCCCTGGCCGTTGGCCGAGACCGCGCCGGACAGCCCGCGCTTGGCCGCGTTCATCAGGTCGGCGTCGTCGAACACGATCACCGCCGACTTGCCGCCCAGCTCCAGCCCGACCGGCTTCAGCGTCTGGGCGGCGTTGGTCAGCACCTTCTTCGCCGTCGCGCCCGAGCCGATGAACTCGATCTTGTCGACGCCGGGGTGGGCGACCATCGCCTCGCCGACGTCGGCCGCGCCGGTGACGAGGTTCACCACGCCGGCCGGGAAGCCGGCCTCCTGGATCATCTCGACCAGCTTCATCGCGCTGTAGGGGGCGAGGTCGGGGGACTTGAGCACCACGCAGTTGCCGGCGGCGAGGGCCGGGGCCATGACCATGGTCGCGGCGAACAGCGGGCCGTTCCACGGCACGATGATGCCGAGGACGCCGTAGGGCTCGTAGGAGACGTAGTCGTGCGCCGGGGCGCCCCACATCGGCACGGTGCGGCCGTGGATCTTGTCGCACCAGCCGCCGAAGTAGCGGAACTTCTGCGCCGCGTCGTAGCCCATGTAGGGCGCGGCCATGGAGATCGAGCCGTTCTCGGCGATCAGGCTCGGCGCGAACTCGGCGGAGCGGGCCTCGAACATCTCGGCCAGCTTGAAGAACAGGTTGCGGCGCTTGTCGCCGGGCATGGCCTTCCAGGCGGGCAGGGCGGCCCGGGCGGCGGCGACGGCGCGGTCCACGTCGTCGGCATTGGCCATGGCGATCTCGCGCGTGACCTTGCCGGTGCCGGGATAGACGTGCGGCATCGCCGCGCCGCTGCCCTTTTCCTCGCGGGTTTCGCCGATGATCAGGGGATAGCGCGGCAGCTCGTCCGCCGCGGGGTCTCTGAAGGCCATTTCGACTCGCTCCTCTCGTGCAGCCATGCTGCTTGCCAGAAGGGCTAATGGTCATATTAATGCATGGTCAATCCACCAAATCGCCGGTTCCAACGGCGGGGTGGACTAATTATAGGCATATAATTAGCCTGCCGGCATGAGCCAGCCCAAGAAGCCCCTCGTCCAGCAAGCGGCCGAGCGCCTGCGCGAGCTGCTGTTCGCCGTTCCCTCCGGCACGCGGCTCGGCGCCTTGCCCGAGCTGGCCCGGCGCTTCGGCGTCGGGATCGTGACGGTCCAGCAGGCCGCGCGCATTCTGGAGCACGAGGGGCTGCTGGAGGTGCGGCGCGGGCCGGGCGGGGGCTATTACGGCACCCGGCCGGACGACGCCGCGCTGGAGCGGGCGATCACCGCCTACATGCGCGTCCACCCGACCTCGTTTGAGGAGGCGGCGGACATCACCTCGCTGCTGTTCAACGAGCTGGTCCCCGCGGCCTCCGCCTGCCGTGACGAGGGCCTGCGCCAGGCCCTGCGCGCGCTTGGCGAGCGGGTCGACGCCTGCAACACCGAGCCCGAGCGCGGCGCCTTCGAGATCGAGTTCCAGGACCTCCTGTTCGAGATGGTCGACCGCCCGCTGTTCGAGGCGCTGACCCGGGTCACGCTGCGCTTCGCCGAGACGCGGCGCTTCCCCCTGATCGACGGCAGCCGCGCCGGCATCGCCGAGTGGAAGGCCGGCCGCCGCCGGATCATCGAGGCGATCCTTGCCCAGGACGCCGAGCTGGCCCGCTTCGAGGCCGACCGCAGCAACCGCCGCGCGGTGATGGGCGGGCTGGGCCGGATTTAAAGCCCGGCGATCTGCTCCCACATCGCGTCGGGCATGCAGGTGTATTCGAGGTAGTGGCCGAAGGCCTTGCGTCCGTCGAGATAGAGGAAGTTCAGCTTGTCCGGCCCGAGGTCGCGTTCGAAGGCGACGGGCAGGTCCTGCGCGTCGACGGCGGCGCGGAACGAGGCCCAGTCCGGCACCCGCATGCAGACGTGGTGGAAGCGCATCGGCCCGCCGTTGTCCTGGGCATTGGCATAGACGCCGGTCTCGTCGATCTCGACCTCGATCAGCTCGTACTGCACGCCGTTGAGCCAGAACATGCAGATCCGCGACTTCTGCCGCTTGGGGCCGTCCGGGGTCTCGACCGCCTGGTCGACCGGGATGATCGTCGGGTCCTTGTCCAGCCCGCGCGCCTTGAACACGGCGATCGCCGCCTCGATGTCGTCGCAGACGTAGCCGTTCTGATAGTGTTGGCCGACCAGCATTGTTCTTTCTCCCTAGCCTCTACGGGCCTTATCCTTCGCGCGCCACGTCGTACCGCGACAGGTAGCGCTCGAACAACGGTTCGAGCTGCGCCATCGAGAGCCCGTACTGCGCCAGCTTGTATTCGTGCTTGCCGAACTTGTTCTGCGGGTTGTCGTCGACCCAGCCCTGGACGCCGGCCTCGGCCTCGGCGGTCCATTCGTCGCCGAGCTTGGCGTAGAGCTTCTTCGTCTCGCCCACGGGATCGTTGACGAGGTCGGCATAGTGGACGTCAATGATCCGGTCCTCGCCGAACTTGTCGCGGAAATCCATGATCCGGTTGGCGTGCTCGGCGGCCTGCCAGGGATAGTCCTCGGCCAGCCACTCGGTGTCGATCTTGCCCATGTGGCCCATGTGGCTGAGCGAGATCACCGAGCAGAGCGAGCCTGTGGCGGTATAGGGATCGCGGTGGGTCCAGACGATCCGCGCGTCGGGATAGACCT
>CALLNA010000035.1 GCA_938005655.1 uncultured Novosphingobium sp. | reverse complement strand
TTCGAGACCGAGACCGGCGCGGTCACGCTGAAGGCCGGCGACGTGCTGGTCGACCGCGGCATCGTCCATTCCTGGCGCAACGACAGCGGCAAGCCGGCACGCGCGGCGATCACGATCCTGCCGGCACACCCGGTCGGAAAGGGCCGCACGGTGTGAGCCGCTGCCCCGCCTTTCCCGTCAACGACGAACGCCGCTCATACGGGGGAGCCGTGCGCGCAAAGGGCGCCCCTCCGGAGAGAGGCGCCCTGCAACCGGCAAGAGAGAGGAACTCGCCGGCTAGCGCGTCGGCGAGCCTTCGCTCAGCGCGCCACGTCGCCGCTGCCGGAGAGGCGGACGCGGCCGCCCTCGATGCCGTCGACCTGGCTCAGCGAGACGTAGTGGTGCTGGCCGTCGGCGCTGTCGGCCTTGGTCAGCTTGATCCGGTCGCCGTCGATGTGGTCGACCGTGCCGACGTGGTTGCCCTGGGCGTCGACGACCTCCTGGTGCTTGGCGATCTGGTCGGCGAAGCGCCCGATGCCGCCGGACTGACCGGAACCGCCGCCGCCCTGCTGGCCGGCCGTGTTCTGGAACTGCTGCGGCTGGCCCGACCGGCCGCCGCCCATCGCGCTGGTGTGGTCGTTGCCCTGGTTCGAGGCATTGCTCACGCCGTCGTTCTGCTGGCCGATCGACTGACCGCCCTGCTGCTGCTGGCCAAGGCCCTGGCCCTGCCCGGCCTGCTGCTGGCCCTGACGGCCGCTCTGCGCGGCTTCCTCCTGGGTAAAGCCCTGCTGCTGCGCCTGGCCGCCCTGCTGCATCTGCTGGCGGTCCTGGCGGGTCGGATCGTTGGCCGCCTGGCCGGTCCAATGGCCATCCTGGGTCGAGGCCTGGCCGGTCACGTTGCGCGAGTCGTTCGGTTCATATTCGCCCATGGCGATATCTCCTCGGGAATGGGCGGACGCCAGGGGGTTCGGGGGGCGGCGCCCGCTTATCGGAGCAATCCGAGGCCCCGGGTTCGGTTCCGCGGCGAGCGCTCGGCTCGGCGCAAAACCGCCCGGCTTGCGACGAGGCGCGCGGCATGAGCGCCGAGGCCAAGAACAGCGGCGCTGGCACGGGCCGCCTGGTCCTCCACGGCATGGGCAGCCCCAACGTGATGAAGGTCGTGATCATGCTGGAGGAGTTCGGCCTCGACTACGAACTGCGCCACGTCGCGGTCTTCGCCCAGGCGCAGTTCGCGCCGGAGTTCCTGAAGCTCAACCCGCTCGGCAAGGTGCCGGTGCTGGAGGACCCGCGCCTCGGCGCGCCGCTCGCCGAATCCGGCGCGATCCTGCTCTGGCTGGCCGAGCGCGAGGGGCGGTTCCTGCCCGCCGGCCAGCCCCAACGCGCCGAGGTCATGCAATGGCTGATGGTGCAGATGGCCAATGTCGGCCCGATGCTCGGCCAGGTGAACCACTTCGACCTCGCCCATACCGAGGCGCCGCAGGACTATGCCAAGGCCCGCTACCGCGCGATCGCGGACCGGCTCTACCGCCTGCTCGACGACCGCCTGGCGACACGCGCGTGGATCGCGGGTGGGGATTATTCGATCGCCGACATGGCGATTCAGCCCTGGGCGCACTATGTCGAGCGCCAGGGCTTCGATCCCGCGGACTATCCGGCCCTGGTGGCCTGGCGGACCCGGATCGACGCCCGGCCCGCGGTGCGCCGAGCCCGCGCCCGGGCCGCCGAGGCCTTCGACGAAGCGGCCACGCGCACCCGTCGCGCCGCGACGAGCGAGGACCTCGACAGGTTTTTCGGCCGCACCGGAGAGGTGCCGGCCGCCGACTATTCACTCGTGACGAAGATGTAAGCGAAAGGCCGCCCAAGATGCCCCTTCTCGAAGCCCGCAAGACCTACAAGCCCTTCGAATATCCCTGGGCCTACGAGTTCTGGAAGCGCCAGCAGCAGATCCACTGGATGCCGGAAGAGGTGCCACTGGGCGAGGACTGCCGCGACTGGGCGCAGAAGATCAGCGAGCATGAGCGCAACCTGCTGACGCAGATCTTCCGCTTCTTCACCCAGGCCGACGTCGAGGTGCAGGATTGCTACCACGAGAAATACGGCCGCGTGTTCAAGCCGACCGAGATCAAGATGATGCTCGCCGCCTTCTCCAACATGGAGACGGTGCACATCGCCGCCTACAGCCACCTGCTCGACACGATCGGCATGCCCGAAAGCGAATACGGCATGTTCCTCGAGTACGAGGAGATGAAGGCCAAGCACGATTACCTGCAGGAATTCGGCGTCGACAGCGACGAGGATATCGCGCGCACGCTGGCGATGTTCGGCGGCTTCACCGAAGGGCTGCAGCTCTTCGCCAGCTTCGCCATGCTGATGAACTTCCCGCGCTTCAACAAGATGAAGGGCATGGGCCAGATCGTCTCATGGTCGGTCCGCGACGAGAGCCTCCACTGCGAGGGCATCACCCGCCTGTTCCACACCTTCGTCAAGGAGCGGCAGTGCCTGACCAAGGCGGTGAAGGAGGACATCATCGACTGCTGCCAGAAGACCGTCCGGCTGGAGGACGCCTTCATCGACCTTGCCTTCGAGATGGGCCCGGTGCCGGGGATGAGCGCCAAGGAGATCAAGCGCTACATCCGCTACATCGCCGACTGGCGCCTGGGCCAGCTCGGCCTGCCCGAGATCTACATGATCGACGACCACCCGCTGCCCTGGCTGACCCCGCTGCTCAACGGGGTGGAGCACGCCAACTTCTTCGAGACCCGCGCGACCGAATATTCGAAGGGCGCGACCAAGGGCAACTGGCAGGACGTCTGGGCGAGCTTCGACCAGCGGCGCAAGGCCAAGGGCGGCGACGTGGCGGCGAACGAGGGCGCCGAGAGCGACGGGCCGGACATGTTCGGGAGCGTGGCGGCGGAGTGAGGGCGCTTCCCTAATAACGGCTACGGGCAGCCCTCGCCCTGCGAACCGCGAAGGCAAGCCCTGGCGGCCGGCATTGCGGCGAAGGCAAGTTGGCCGGCTAGGCCGAGCAGACCGGACGGGCTCGACAGGGCGGCGCACCACTCGGCCAGGCCCTGGTCCAGGACGACGGCAAGCAGGGCTTCGGCGCCGAGCAGCAGGGCGAAGGCCAGAATGCCTACGGCCAGCGCGGAGGTCCGATCCGCGATCCCCTGCGTCCGGACGATCCATGCCGCCCACCACCAGCTCGCCGCGAGCATGATCGGAAGTTCGAGCAGGACCGCGCGCGTCTCGCCCAGCGCCGGGGCCATCCACAGCACGCGGCAGACGCCGAGCACGAAGCCCAGCGCGAAGATCGCGGCCCAATAGGTCAGCGCTGCCTTGGCGATGCGGGTCACGTGCCGGCCATAGCCCGCCCGTGCCGCCGTGGCGACGGCTCGTCGGCGCGCACCGCCCGCAACCTGCACCCGCCTCGCGCGTTCCTCAGCCATGCCCACCACCGCGATCCGCCATGCCTATTACCGTCCGGAGAGCGCCACGCTTGACCTGACCTTCGTCACCGGGCGGCGCTATCGCTATTTCGCGGTGCCGCCTGCCGTGGCCGAGGGCTTTGCCGCGGCGCGGTCCAAGGGCGGCTACTTCAATCGGCGGATTCGCGACCGCTTCGCCTTCGACGAGCTGGAGCCGGAGGGCGAGAGCTGATCCGGCGCTACCGCGACGATTGTGCTTGCACCCGGCGCGGCGGCGGGCATTCTCCCGCCCGAAGCGGCGGCACGGCCGCGAGCGCATCGATGAGGAGAGGTCATGGCCACCGAGATTCCCCCGTCAGGCACCTTCGCCGGCCTGACCCAGAAGGTCATCGCCTACAGCGAGCGGTTCGAGGCGCTGGTCGACCTCTCCAAGACCCGCGACCTCACCGCGGCCGACTGGACGGGGATCGAGGAACTGGTCGACACCGCCCGGTTCGAGCGCTGCGGCGTGTTCCTCGGCCCGCAGTCGGAGACCTTCGGCTGGGCGACGTACAAGAGCTACATCTCGCAGTTCGGCAAGCATACCGACTGGGACGGCAAGCTGCGCCGCGTGACCGAGCAGGGCAACCTCGTCGTGCTGGAGCTGGAGGAGCGCAACCGGCGCGACGGAGTCACCGACGTGTCCAACACCGTGACGATCTACGAGTTCGGCCCGGACGGGAAGCTGGCGCATCTCGACGTCTATGTCTCGCCGCTCGGCAAGCGGAAGGGATGATGCCGGCGGCAATGGCCGCCCGGGCCGCCGACTTGCGATACCGATAGAGGGGAGAAGCCGATCATGTTCAATGCCGCCAACCAGGCCACGATCTTCCTGCCGATGCTGGTGGTCGTCGCCCTGACCTTCGTCGCCTTCCTGCGGATGGCCGCGGCGCGCGGGGCCGTCGCCAAGCAGATGGACCCGGGCTTCTACCGTGCCCATCTCGGCGGGCACGAGCCCGAGGCGGCGGTGGTCGCCG
>CALLNA010000034.1 GCA_938005655.1 uncultured Novosphingobium sp. | reverse complement strand
GCCCGAACTCCTCGTTGAGGCGGGCGATCATCTGCGGGTCGGCGGCGCGCTTGCCGTCGGCGAAGAGGCTCGCCGCGAAGGTACCGGGCACCACGGAGAAGATGACGAAGATCAGCAGCGCCACCACGACGACCGTAGGGATGACCTGCAGGATGCGGCGCAGGGTGAAGCGTAGCATGAGCGGTTCCGTGTTGGGCGCCCTTGCGGGGCGCGACAATCGATGCGGGGGCGGCGTGAAGACGCCGCCCCCGAACCCCTCAAGGCTTATTTGCGCGAGTCCGGCGCGGTCTCGTCGATCCAGATCTCGTCATAGGGCTGGACCGCCAGTTCCGTCGCGTTCGGAACGAGGCCGTGGATCCACGGCTGGTAGGCCATGACGGCCTTGTTGTAGTTGAAGAACCAGACCGGCGCGTCGTCCTGCACGATGTTGTTGGCCTGGCGCAGGAGATCGTTCTGCTTGGCCGGATCGCGCTCCTGCTGGGCCGCGTCGTAGAGCTTGTCGAATTCGGGGCTCGCATAGCTCGTATAGTTGCAGGCCGACTGCGCCGTCTTGGAATGGTAGCAGCGCAGCGCGTTCAGCGGGTCGGGACCGGACAGGTTCGACCAGATGAAGGCCTGGAAGTTGTTGGTCGTCACCGCCTCGCCGAGGGCGGAGCTTTCCACCGGCTTCGGCTTCACGGTGATGCCGACCTTCTTCAGCATCGGCAGGATGGCCTCGACGATCGGCACGCCCCAGCTTTCGTTCGGGCTTGCCGTGACCTCGAACTCGAAACCGTCGGCATAGCCGGCTTCCGCCAGCAGCGCCTTGGCCTTTTCCGGATCGAAGGCATAGGGCGCCTTGTCCTTGTCGAAGGCCGGCGAGGAGATCGGCAGCCAGCCGGAGGCCGGATAGGCCTTGTTCTTGACGAGGCGCTCGATGATCAGCGGCGCGTTGATGGCGTGGTTGATCGCCTGGCGGACGCGCTTGTCCTTGAAGGGCTCGTAGGCCGGGTTGAAGCCGATATTGCGGGTATAGACCTCGGCGACTTCCAGCAGGTGGTCCTTCAGCGCTTCCTCGCCCTGGTAGGCCTGATACTGCGTCGGGCCGAGGATCGAGACGTCGATTTCCTTGTTGCGGAAGGCGACGTCGCGCGCGGCGTCCTCGGCCATCAGCACGATGTTGATGCGGTCGAGATAGGGCTTGCCTTCCTCGTAGTACTTGTCGAACTTCTCGACGACGACCTGCGAGCCCGGCACATGCTCCTTGAAGACGAAGGCGCCGAGGCCGACGGGGTTCTTGGCGAAGCTCGATTCGTCCTCGACATTCGACGGGTAGATCACCGTCGTGTTCTGCATCAGCGGAAAGCCGGGATTGATCGGGCCGGTATAGGTGATCTCCAGCGTGTTGTCGTCGATCTTCTTGAGGCCGGAAATCTCCTCGGCCTTGCCGGCGATGTAATCATCGGCGCCCTTGATGATGGCGATGAAGCTGGCGCCGGGGAAGGCGTTCTTGGGATTGGCGATGCGTTTGTAGCTGTAGATGATGTCGTCCGCCGTCAGCGGCTTGCCGTTGTGGAACACGGCGTTCTTGCGCAGGTGGTAGGTATGGGTCGTTCCGTCCTCGGAGACCTCTTCGGAATCGGCGAGTTCCAGCACCGGCTTGTTCTGGATGGAGTCCCAGCTATAGAGCGCGCGGTGGATGGCCTGGGTGATGAATTCTTCCTGCGTGTTCGGGCTTGCCTGCACGTCGAGCGTCGCGAAGCTCGAACCGTAGGGTGCGGTGAAGACGAGCGTCCCGCCGGAGCGCTCACCCGCGGCCAGCGCCCCGGTAGCCACCCCGAGGCCGAGCATTGCGGCCAGTGTCAATCTTTTCAGCATTTCGTTCTCCCTCTCGTGCCGTTTTCGGCATCGTTTCGTTTCAGTCCGGCAGGCCGTCAGCGCGCATCGTGCACGACGCGGCCTGCAAGCAGGGTCAGCAGGCAGCGCGTGCCTGAGAGAATAGTGTCGGTCGGGGCCTCCAGAAGATCGTTGTCGAAGACGGCGATGTCCGCCCACTGGCCGGGCACGAGCCGGCCCTTCACGCCTTCCGCCTTCTGCGAATAGGCGCCATATTCGGTGTAGGCCTGCAGGGCCTCTTCGCGGCCCAGCGTCTCGGAAGCCTCCATCACCGTGCCCTTGCCGGTCTGGCGCGTCACCATGGCATGGAGGTTCGGGAAGGGATCGGGCGAGCAGACCGGCGAATCCGAGCCGGTCGAGGGCTTGAGGCCGAGGCGCATCCAGGTGCCGATGGGGTAGGACGGAAGGCCGCGCTCCTCGCCGAGCACCGCGATGTAGCTGTCGCCGAAATCGTGGATGAAGGCCATCTGCGGCGCCGGCAGGATGCCCG
>CALLNA010000033.1 GCA_938005655.1 uncultured Novosphingobium sp. | reverse complement strand
GCAAGGTCCTTGGCCATGGGAACGGACACTCAGGTCCGCTGAGCGCCGGCCGTTATTAGCGGAGAGGCAAGGAAGCGAAGCGCTGACCGCCTCTGCCGCACCCGCTGCGTGTCGGACTGGCGTTGACATCCACCGATCCGACGGCGAGGCATATAACCCATATGGTTCAGTTTGTCAAGCGGAATCTCGTTCCCGCCCCGCGCGGCTCGCTTCTACCGCTTGCGGAAGCGGTCGTGGCAGCTCTTGCAGGTCTCGCCGGTGGCGCGGACGGCGGCCTGGATCTCCGCGACGTCGCCGCGCTCGGCCGTCGCCGCCAAGGTGCCCGCCGCCGCGGCGAAGCGGTCGGCCTGGCGGTCCAGCTCGGCGCGGTCGGTCCAGGCGCCGGGGAGGGCCTGGGTCTTCACCCCGTCCTGCGGACCCGAGCCGGCGGGGAACCAGGTCTTCACCCGCGAGGCCAGGGTGGCGAGGACGGCCGTGGTGTTGCGCACCGCAACGAGGTTGACCGGGCGCCGCTTGAGCTGGTCGTTGATCCCCTTGAAGGCGCGGCCGATGGTCTCGAAATGCTCGTGCCGCTCGCGCGCCGCGCCGGCTCCGGGCGGGCTGGCGGCGCCCACGGTCAGGGCGGCGGCGACGATCAAAATGGCCGGCAATGCGCGCTTCATCGGAAACCCCTCTAGCGGTGAAGCCCCTTGCCTAGCGATGCCGGGCGACGAAGGCCAGATAGGCGTCGAGCCATTTGCGCGCGAAATCGCGGCTCGGGTCGACCAGCGAATCGTCTTCGGCGAACATGCCCTCGCGGTGCTGGATGAAGGCCTCGGGCTGGTTCAGCGTCGGCATGTCGAGATAGGCGAGGACGTTGCGCAGGTGCTGCTGGGCGAGCGCCGTGCCGAGCGCGCCGGGCGAGACGCCGATCACCCCCGCCGGCTTGCCCGCCCAGGCGCTGTCGCCATAGGGGCGCGAGGCGTGGTCGAGCGCGTTCTTGAGCACGCCGGGGATCGAGCGGTTGTATTCCGGGGTGACGAAGATCACCCCGTCCGCCGCGCGGACCGCCGCCTTGAGCGCCTTGGTCGGCGCGGGCTGGTCGGCGTCGTCGTCCTGGTTGTAGAGCGGCAGGGCGGCGATGTCGGGCCAGGTGAACTCGACGTCCGCGGGCGCCAGGCGGGTCAGCGCCGTGGCGAACTTGCGGTTGAACGAATCGCGGCGCAGGCTGCCGACGATCAGCGCGATCCTGGTCATGGAACACCCCCCTTCTCTGCGGCGACGGCGCGGCGACCTTCGCCGCCGCGCCGGGCCGGGTTCAGATATCGTCGCCGAGCATACCCTTGACCTTGCCCGCGACCTGCTGGGCCTTGCCCTTGATCTCCTGGCCGAGGCCCTCGTCGCGGCGGGCCGGGTCGTCGCTCTGCTGCTTGGCCTTGCCGACCGCCTCGTTGACCTTGCCCTTCATCTTGTCGATCAGTTCGCCCATTGCTCTTCTCCTTTCAGCCAGTGGAGGAGAAACGACGATCCACCGTCAGGGTTCCACCCCTGGAGTTTGATCCCCTTGCGTGGAAACGGCACCTGATTCAGCCACGAGGCCGGCGCGGCACGGGCGGGCGGTGGTAGCTGACGTCGGTCCGGTCGCGCCGGGCCTGGCACGGCTCCTCGAGCGTGTAGGCCGGCGGCATCAGCTTGAGCATGGCCGACTTGGGCACGTCCATCTGGCTTTCCACCAGGGTCACGCGGTTGGCGATCCGCCATTCAGGGCCGCTCTCGCCGGCGCGTTTCTGGAAGTGGTCGACATAGCGCCCGGTCGAGACGAAGTTCGGCGCGTCCTCGCCCGCCGTGACCCCGGTGAACTGGTAGTAGGTCTCGCAATAGGCGTCGTCGCCCTGGAGGTCGCAGAGGTGGTTGAGCAGGCCGTGCTGGACCGCCTCGAACATCAGCGTCGTGCCGTCGGCATAGGCAATGAAGTCGTCCGGGCCGCCGACGAACTGGCCGTGGTCCTCGATCGCGTCGTCCCAGTAGCACGAGCGGGCGAGCGCGTTGTCGAGCCGGTCGAGCCCGCGGGCGTAGCGCAGCATGACCGCGTGGATCTCGCGCCGGTCGACCAGCTCGCGCAGCTTGCGCTCCAGTTCCGCGTCGATCGCCATGCCCGCCGTTCCTTTCCCGATCCTGCCCGCCGATCTTGGTGCAGCGGGGCGCGGCGGGCAAGCGCGGACTATCGGCCCCGGCCCCTCAGCCCTTCAGGAACTCCAGCACCGGCGGAGCGATCAGCGGCCAGCGCTCGAACCGGCCGCGGCGGGCGGCGAGGTCGTTGGGGAAGGTCGAGACGTAGTTCCACTCCTGGTCGCCCCACGGCGGCTCGCGGAAGGTCGAGTTGGGCAGCAGCTCGTTGACCCATTCGCTGGTCCGACGGGTGTGGGCCATGTCGCTCTTGCCGCTGCGGAAGACGAGGACCGGCATGGTCAGCCGGGCGAAGTCCTCCACCGCGATCCCCGGCATCGGGGTGTCGTCGCGATAGGTGAAGGCGGCGGCCCATTGCTGCATCGTCGCGATGAAGACGTCCGGGTCCTGGGCCAGGAGGATGTCGCGGATGCGCGGGTTGCGGCCGATCTGCTCGGCCCAGCTCGGCAGCTCGGCGACCGCCGCCATCCCGCCCTTGGAGGCCGCCGCGACCTGATCGCCGCAGTAGAACCAGGCAAGCCCGGCGAGGCCGATCGCCCCGCCGCTGAGCCACCAGATCGCGATCCGGTCGACGTTCTCGGGCATCCGGATGCCGGCCATCAGCGAGATGCGCGATCCCGCCGAGCCGCCGACCAGGACCACGTTGCGCAGGTCCAGCGCGCGGACCAGGCCGACCAGGGCCTCGGCGTTCATCACCGATTCGCTCGGCGCGGTGAAGGCAATGTCCGAGGCGCCGCAGCCGGGCCGGTCCCACAGCAGGACGCGGTAGCCGTTGTCGGCGAAGATTCGGCCGAGCTCGGGCACCCCGGCGGTGTCGCGCGGGTAGCGGCCGCCGGGGGTCAGCACGAGCGGCTGGCCGCCCTCGGGGCCGATCAGTTCGTAGTCCAGCTCCAGCCCGTCGACCGCGATCCGCGCCATCCCGTTTCTCCCCGCTCAGGCCATCGCGTCGACGGCCGGACGCTCCGCCGCTTCGCTCTCCCAGCGACCGTGGCCGTAGTCGCCCTTGATCGTGGTGCGGTACATGATCCGCTCGTCCTCCGGGCGGTTGCCGCCGACGGCGTGGAGCATCCTCAGGTTGTCCCAGATGATCATCTCGCCGGGGCGCCACTTGTGGTGATAGCTGCATCCCTCGGCCAGGCGGTTGACCGTCTGGCAGACCTCCTCGAGCAGGGCGTCGCCCTCCGGGTTCTCCTGCCCGACGATGCCCTCGGCCATGTAGTGCGAGATGTGGAGCACCTTCTCGCCGGTCGGCCGGGTCCAGACCGCGGGGTGGATCGCGCGGGGCATGGCGGCGGCCTGGGCCTGGAAGGCGGCGGGCATCGGCTTGGGCTCGATCATCGCGGATTGCGTGGGGCGGCCGAACTTGAGGTGATCGTACTGGGTCGAGAGGGCATAGGCGATCTCCGCGCCCTCGATACGGCCGCGCAGGGCCTCGGGCAGCAGCTGGTAGAGCGCGATCCCGTCGGTGAAGCCGGTGATCCCGCCCTCGTCGACGATCTTCACCGCCCGCAGCACCCCGGCGCGGTTCAGCTCGTCGTTGTAGCAATGGTCGAAGTGCCAGGGCAGCCAGTGCGAGACGCGACGGCCGTCGACCTCGACCACGCCGCCGGAATGGGGGCGGGTGTGCAGCTCGATCACGCCAGGCATCCGGTCCCCGTCGACGCGGGCGAGCGACTTCACCGGATGCTCCTTGAGCGGGCCGAAGCAGCTCGAGAGCGCAAGCTGCATCGCGTCCGATTCCTCGACGCCCTCGAACACGATCATGCCGTGCGCGACGAACAGGCCGTCGATCTCCCGGCGCACGGCGGGGTCTTCCAGCAACGCGCGGGTGATGCCGCCGAGGCGGATGCCGAAGGGGAGGCCGTCTTGCAGCGGACGGATGTCGGGGAGCGCCATTGACAGGGTTCCTAGGTTACTATGTAATACGCTTTGTCGAATAGTAACATTGTAGGGAATGGGCACGGTGGCGGTCAAGCGGAGTCTCAGCGCGGGCCGGATGCTGGCGGTGTTCGAGCGGATCGCGCGGAGCCAGCCGATCGGGGTCAGCGCCCTCGCCCGCGACCTGGGCGCGGACAAGAGCGCGGTCCAGCGCGACCTGATGACCCTGGCCGACGCGGGCTGGATCAGGCCCGAGCCCGGCGGCCCGGCGGGCGGCACGCGGTGGGAGCTGACCCCGCATATCCTGACCCTGGCCCGCGCCCCGTCGAGCAGCGACCGCCTGCGCCTCTCGGCCCGGCCGGTGCTGGAGCGCCTGCGCGCCGAGACCGGCGAGACCGCCTACCTGACCATGCCCGACGGCGACCGCTTCGTGGTGATCGACGCGCTGGAAAGCTTCCACCTGCTGCGGATGGTCCCGCCGATCGGAATCGTCGTCCCGCTGGAGGGCAGCGCCACGGCCCGCGCCGTCTTGCCGCACCTGCCCGAGGCCGAGCAAGCCCGCCTGCTCGGCGCCGCGCCCGACGAGGCGCTGCGCGAGGAGTTCCGCCGCACCCGCGCGCTCGGCTATGCGGTCAACGCCGGCGACATCGTCTCCGGCGCGATCGCCGTCGCCGCGCCGATCCTGGGCGTGGGCGGGGCGCCGGTCGGCGCCCTCGTCGTCACCGGGCCGAGCGAGCGCCTGACCGAGGAGCGCCGCCCCCGGATCGGCGACGCCTTGCGCGAGGCGGCCCGGCGGCTTTATGAATGTTGAAGGTCCGGGGGCCGCGGATGGAACCACCCGCAGTCCGGAGGGTTGAATCGTCACGCCCGCCGTTCCGGCCGACGCATCCGGAGTACGCACCCATGAGACCGCGCACCATCTGCAATCTGATCCTGATCTCCGCCGCCTCGCTCGGCCTGGCGGCCTGTGTCGACGACGGCTATGGCTACGGCGGCATGAACTACGGCTGGGGCAGCGGCTACTACGACGGCTACGGCTATTACGGCGGCGACCCCTATTACGGGTGGTACGACGGCTGGTACTATCCGGGCAGCGGCTACTACGTCTATGACCGGCGCGGCACGCGGCGGGCCTGGAACGACGGCCAGCGCCGCTATTGGGAAGGCCGCCGGGGCAACTGGAACGGCCCCCGCAACAACAACTGGCAGGGCTACCGCGACGGCAATCGCCCGACCTGGCAAGGCAACCGCAACCCCGGTTCCAACGGCAACCCCACCTGGCAGGGCAATCGCGGCGGCGGCGGCAATCCGCAGGGCAACCGCGGGAACTGGGGCGGAGGCGGCAACCGCGGCAACGGCGGCGGTGGCAACAGCAATCCGCCCTGGCGCGGCAATCGCTAGCTAGGCGTGCGCTAGCTAGGCGCGCACCGGCGTTCCCGGCGGCAAGGCGGCGATCCCGGCCTGCGTCGGGTCCTGCCCTTCCCGGGGCGTCAGGTCGCGGGTGTGGTGCAGCACGAAGACCAGCCGCCCCGTGTCGTCGAACAGCGGGATGTTGACCGGCTGCCAGTGCATCTCGAAGAAGCGGCCCTCCGCATCCTGGATGTCGTAGCGCTGGACGCCCATCACGTGCTCGCGCCCGGTTCGCACGACCCGCTGGATCGATTCGTAGAGGTTGCCGACCCCGTCGGCCTCGGGATCGGCGGGATTGTCGGGATAGGCCTCGAACAGCTTCTCGCCCGCGACCTTGCGCCGCCGGGTCATGGTCGCCGCGGCGAAGGCATCGCTGAGGTCGACGATGTGCAGGCCCGGGCGCGGATCGATCACCATGCAGGCCTGGGTGGTGTCCTCGATCACGTCGCGGAACAGCCGCCGCGCGCGCAGGCTGGGCGTGCCGAGACTGCTGTCGCCGCCGAAGCAGGTCTGCGCGCCGATCAGCTCGGCGTTGAGCATGGCCAGCTCGCGGCGCGTCGCGGCCATCAGCGAGTTGGCCGCCTCCGCGCGCGTCAGGAGCCGATCGGCCTTTCCGATCTGCTGCCAGACGTTATCGGGAACCAGCAATGCCATTCGTCTCGCGATCCGGTAGGACAACGCCCCGTCATTGACGACGCAGCAGTTGCATTAGCCGGGCCGCAATAAACGGGCCGTTGCCGCCCGCACCGCGTTTTCCCTTAAGGATCGGAGTCGTCTTACTCGCCGTCGAGGCCGTAGGCGGTGTGCAGCACGCGCACGGCCAGCTCGGTCTCGTCCTCGTCGATCAGCACCGAGACCTTG
>CALLNA010000032.1 GCA_938005655.1 uncultured Novosphingobium sp. | reverse complement strand
CGCGATACCGGCGTGTTCCTCGGCAGCTTTCATGGGCGCTACCTGCGCCACGATGGCCCCGAGCATGTCATGGCCTTCGCGCCGACGCGCTCGGGCAAAGGCGTCGGCCTCGTGGTCCCGACTCTGCTGAGCTGGACCGGCTCTGCGGTCATCCACGACATCAAGGGCGAGAACTGGCAGCTCACCGCCGGCTGGCGCGCGAAGTTCAGCCATGCCCTGCTGTTCAATCCCACCGACGCGCAGTCCGCTAAATACAACCCGCTGCTCGAGGTCCGCCGCGGCACCCACGAGGTCCGCGACGTCCAGAACATCGCCGATATCCTGGTCGATCCCGAAGGCGCGCTCGAACGGCGCAACCACTGGGAGAAGACCAGCCACTCGCTGCTGGTCGGCGCGATCCTCCACGTGCTCTACGCCGAGGAGGAGAAGACCCTGGCCCGGGTCGCGACCTTCCTCTCCGACCCGCAGCGCGCCTTCACCGCGACCCTGAAGCGGATGATGACCACCAACCACCTGGGCACGGTGGACGCGCCGCAGGTTCACCCCGTGGTCGCCTCGGCAGCGCGCGAGGTGCTCAACAAGAGCGAGAACGAACGCTCGGGCGTGCTCTCGACCGCGATGTCGTTCCTCGGCCTCTACCGCGATCCCACGGTAGCCGAAGTCACCTCGCGCTGCGACTGGCGCATCGCCGATCTGGGCGAGGGCGAGCGCCCGGTCTCGCTTTACCTCGTCATTCCCCCATCGGACATCAGCCGCACCAAGCCGCTGGTTCGCCTGATCCTCAACCAGATCGGCCGCCGCCTGACCGAGAAGCTGGAAGGCGATGTTGGCGGACCGGGAGCCAGGACCCGCCGCCATCAGCTGCTGATGATGCTCGACGAGTTTCCTGCGCTTGGCCGCCTCGATTTCTTCGAGACCAGTCTCGCATTCATGGCGGGCTACGGCGTGCGCGCCTTCCTCATCGCCCAGAGCCTCAACCAGATCGAGAAGGCCTACGGCGAGAACAACGCGATCCTCGACAACTGCCATGTCCGCATCGCCTTTGCGACCAACGACGAGCGCACCGCGCGGCGGATTTCCGACGCGCTGGGGCAGGCGACCGAGCAGCGGGCGATGCGTAACTATGCCGGGCACCGCCTCGCACCCTGGCTCGCCCATGTCATGGTCAGCCGCCAGGAGACCGCCCGGCCGCTGCTGACCCAGGGCGAGGTCATGCAGCTGCCGCCCGCCGACGAGCTGGTGATGGTCTCGGGGCTGGCGCCGATCCGCGCCAAGAAGCTGCGCTACTACGAGGATGCCAACTTCACGGCCCGCGCCCTGCCGGCACCCATGCTGACCCAGGGCCGCTACAGCGACGCGCCCAAGCCGCGCTCCAACGAATGGGGCAGCCTGGCGCGGCTGCCCGATACTCGCCTCGCGCGCGCCGGCGATGCCGCCGGCCATGCGGACGATGGCGGTCTCCAGCAGCAGCGCCATCCCGGCCTTGCCGAGGAAGCGGCAAAGCGGCCCGAGCCACCCCGCCAGCTCGATCTCCTGGGCCTCGACCAGGACGATGCCGATCCGGTTTCCGACAAGCGCGCGCTCGATCAGACCCGCGGGGCCAATGTCCTGGTGCGCGCCCATGCCATGAACCAGGGCGACGGCCCGGATCATGATGCGCTGCCGAGCTTCTGACATGGCCGCGATCAAACCCAGGCGTGTCCGCTACCAGCTCTTCCTGCCGGAAGACCTCAGCCATCGGCTCGAGGCACTGGCCGCCAGGCCCGGTGCATCGAAGTCGGGCATCCTGACCGATGCGCTGACGGCCTGGCTCAACCGGCAGGCGGCGAGCGACATGGAGCATCGGTTCTCGGCAAGGCTCGACCGGATGTCGTTGGCGCTGGGCCGGATCGAGCGCGATGGCCATGTCCTCCTCGAAAGCCTGGCTCTCTTCATCCGCTACGAGCTGATGGTCCAGGCCCCGCTCGCCGAGAGCGACGATGCCGCGCGGGCCATCGGCCGCGATCGCTTCAACGCCTTCGTCGGCCGTGTCGGCGAGGCGCTGGCGGCAGGTCAGCGCACCTTCGCGCCGCCGAGCAGCGCGGCCCAGAACACGACCAAGCATGCGGAGCAGCAGCCATGAGCGAGACGCTGTCGGCCGAACGCCGCCGGGCGATGCTGAGGACCGCGATGGGCCCGACCATCGCCGCGGCGCTTGCCGATCCGCTGGTCATTGAGATCATGATCAATCCCGACGGCCGCCTCTGGCTCGACCGCCTGGGCGAGGGCCGCAGCGATAGCGGCACCCTATACGAGCCGGCGCAGGTCGAACGGATCATCCGCCTGGTCGCGAGCCATGCACGGACCGAGGCCCATGCCGGCGCGCCGATCGTCTCGGCCGAGCTGCCGCCGCATGGGGAAGGGGCGGGCGAACGCTTCGAAGGCGTGCTGCCGCCGGTCAGCCTGGCTCCCTGCTTCTCGATCCGCAAGCCGGCGGCGCGGATCTACCGGCTGGCCGACTATGTCAGCGACGGCATCATGCCGGAAAAAATCGCGGCCGAACTGGCGCGTGCCGTCGCGACCCGCGCCAACATCCTCGTCGCCGGCGGCACCAGTTCGGGCAAGACCCCGCCCGCCAATGCCCTGCTTGCCGAGATGGCGAGCCTCGATGAACGCGTGATCCTGATCGAGGATACCCGTGAGCTCCAATGCGCCGCGCCCGACGTGGTCGCGCTGCGGACCCGCTCCGTTGGCGCAGGGCTGGCCGGCCAGGTCACCATGGCCGATCTTGTCCGCTCGACCCTGCGCCTGCGCCCCGATCGCATCGTGGTCGGCGAAGTGCGCGGCGCCGAGGCGCTCGATATGCTCAAAGCCTGGAACACCGGGCACCCCGGCGGGATCGCGACGGTCCATGCCAACAGCGCGATCGCCGCGCTCTACCGGCTCGAGCAACTCGTTCAGGAAAGCGTCGTCACCGTGCCGCGGCGGCTGATCGCCGAGGCCATCGACCGGGTCGTGTTCATCGCCGGGCGCGGCCGGGGCCGCCGGGTCGAGACGATCCTCGGCGTCGATGGGCTCGATCCCGACGGCGCCTACGATCTCAGCGACCTCACGCCCGATCCTTCCTCGGGCCCGTTCGACCACCCCACCAATCCACCCTCTTGAGGAGACAGACCATGACCCTTGCCCGGATGTCCCGGCACTTCCCGATTGCCCTCGTCACCCCAGCGCTCGCGCTAGGCCTCGCTTGGAGCACCCGCGCCTGGGCCTCGGGCTCGGGTATGCCCTGGGAGCAGCCGCTCCAGCAGGTCCTGGAATCGGTCCAGGGCCCGGTCGCCAAGATCGTCGCGGTGATCATCATCATTGTCACCGGCCTGACCCTGGCGTTCGGCGAGACCGCCGGAGGATTCCGCCGGCTGATCCAGATCGTCTTCGGCCTGTCGATCGCGTTTGCCGCCTCCTCGTTCTTCCTCTCGTTCTTCTCCTTTGGCGGCGGGGCGCTGATCTCGTGATCGGCAGTGGGCAACATATCGAAGGCTTCGAGGCGCCGCTCCACCGCTCGCTCGCCGAGCCGATCCTGCTGGGCGGCGCACCGCGCGCGATTGCGATCGTCAATGGCACGGTCGCGGCCGCGATGGGGCTCGGGCTCCAGCAGTGGCTCGCCGGCATCGCGATCTGGGCCTTCGGTCACACCATCGCGGTGTTTGCCGCCAAGCGCGATCCCGACTTCGCGCCCGTGCTTGCCCGCCATCTTCGCCAGCGGGGGTATCTTTCATGCTAGCCCTTCACGAATACCGCCGCCGCGCCGACCGGCTGGCCGATCACCTGCCCTGGGCGGCGCTCGTCGCGCCGGGCGTCGTCCTCAACAAGGACGGCAGTTTTCAGCGTACCCTGCGTTTTCGCGGACCCGACCTTGAGTCCGCGACCGAGGCCGAGCTGGTCTCGGCCTGTGCTCGGGCCAACAATGTGCTCAAGCGCTTCGGCTCGGGCTGGGCGCTCCATATCGAAGCCGAGCGCCGCGAGGCGGCCGCCTATCCGGAAAGTGAGTTTCCCGAGGCGGCGAGCTGGCTGGTCGACGAGGAACGCCGCGCCGGGTTCGAGGCGGCGGGGACGCATTTCGAGAGCCGCTATTTCCTGACCCTGACCTTCTTGCCGCCGCCCGACCAGGCTGATGCCGCGGGACGGGCGCTGGTCGAGCGCAGCGACGACGCGCGCGGGCGCGACTGGCATCAGGCCTTGGCCGCCTTCGTCGCCGAGACCGACCGGGCGCTCGATCTGCTGGCCGGCTTCATGCCCGAGGTCCGCGCCCTCGATGACGGCGAGACCCTGACCTACCTCCACGGGACGATCTCGCCGCGCCGCCATGGCGTCGCCGTCCCTGAGACCCCGATGTACCTCGATGGCTTGCTCGCCGACACGCCGCTCACCGGCGGGCTTGAGCCGATGCTCGGGGACGAGCACCTGCGCACCCTGACCGTGCTCGGTTTTCCGAACCTCAGCCGGCCGGGCATCTTGGACGCGCTCAACCACCAGGATTTTGGCTACCGCTGGGTCACCCGGTTCATCGCGCTCGACAAGACCGAGGCGACCAGGGCGCTGGCCAGGCTGCGCCGGCAGTGGTTCAACAAGAGGAAGTCGGTGACCGCGCTGCTGCGCGAGGTCATCTACAACCAGCCCGTCCAGCTCCTCGATAGCGATGCCGACAACAAGATGGTCGATGCCGATCTCGCGCTCCAGGCGCTCGGCGGCGACCACGTGGCGTTCGGTTATCTCACCACCACGATCACCGTGCGCGACACCGATCGGGCCCGGGTCGAGGACAAGGTTCGCAGCCTCGAGCGGATCGTCAACGGGCTCGGGTTCACCTGCATCCGCGAGGGAATGAACGCGCTCGAAGCCTGGCTCTCGAGCCTCCCGGGGCAGGTCTACGCCAATGTCCGCCAACCGCTGGTCCACACCCTCAACCTTGCCCACCTGATGCCGCTGTCCTCGGTCTGGGCCGGCCCCATGCGTAACGACCATGTCGGCGGTCCGCCGCTGCTCTATGCCAAGACCAGCGGCTCGACGCCGTTCCGGCTCTCGACCCATGTCGATGACGTCGGGCACATGATGATCGTCGGGCCGACCGGCGCGGGCAAGTCGGTGCTGCTTGCGCTGCTCGCGCTCCAGTTCCGCCGCTATCCGGGCGCCAAGGTCTATATCTTCGACAAGGGCTTCTCCGCGCGGGCGGCGGTGCTTGCCATGGGCGGCGCGCATCATGCGCTGGGACTCGGCGCCGATGGCGGGGAGGGCACCCAGATCGCCTTCCAGCCCTTGCGCGACATTACCCAGGCCGACGAGCGCGCCTGGGCCGCGGAATGGATCGGCGCGCTCCTCGCCCATGAGAACGTGGTCGTGACCCCCGAGGTCAAGGATGCGGTCTGGTCAGCGCTGACCAGCCTTGCGACCGCGCCGGTCGAGGAGCGCACGCTCACCGGCCTTGCCCTGCTGCTGCAATCGGCGCCCTTGCGCACCGCGCTCTCGCCTTACACGCTCGAAGGCCCGTTCGGCCGCCTGCTCGATGCCGCCGAGGACGATCTCGCGATTGCCGACGTCCAGTGCTTCGAGACCGAGGCGCTGATGGGGCAGGTCGGCGTGATTGCTCCGGTGCTGACCTATCTGTTCCATCGGCTCGAGGAGCGGTTCGACGGATGGCCGACCCTGCTTATCCTCGACGAGGCCTGGGTCTTCCTCGACCATCCGCTGTTCGCTGCGCGGATCCGCGAATGGTTGAAGGTCCTCAGGAAAAAACACGTCGCGGTGGTCTTCGCCACGCAAAGCCTCGCCGACATCGCCGACAGCGTAATCGCCCCGGCCATCATCGAGAGCTGCCCGCAGCGCATCCTGCTCCCCAACGACCGCGCGATCGAGCCGCAGAGCCGCAGCGCCTACGAGCGGTTCGGGCTTAACCACGCCCAGATCGAGCTGATCAGCCGCGCCACTCCCAAGCGGCACTACTACCTGCAATCGGCGCGCGGCAACCGGCTGTTCGAGCTCGGCCTCGGCCCAGTCGCGCTGGCCCTGTGCGGCGCCTCTGATCCCGCCACCCAGGCCCGGATCGATGCGATCCTTAGCCAGCACGGCACGGCTGGTTTTGCCGAGCACTTTCTTGCCGCGCGCGGCCTCGACTGGGCCGCCGAGCTCCTCGGCAGCTTTCCCGGCCCATCCGCCGTTCCCACCGCCCCTGAAGGAGACCTGATGTGAAGACCAAGCTTCTTTCCGCCGCGCTTGCCGCCGGCATGACCGGCCTGCTTGCCGCCACGATCGGCATGACGACCATGCCCGCGCATGCCATCACGGTGTTCGATCCCAGCAACTACGGCCAGAACATCCTGACCGCCGCGCGCACCCTGGAGCAGATCAACAACCAGATCCGCATGCTCCAGAACGAGGCGCAGATGCTCATCAACCAGGCGAAGAACCTGACGACAATCAGCTTCCCCGAGCTCCAGGCCCTGCAGCAGACCCTCCAGCAGATCGACCGGCTGATGGGCCAGGCGCAGGGCATCCAGTTCCAGGTCTCCGGGCTCGACCAGCAGTTCAAGACGCTGTTTCCGAACGACCTCAATGCCGCGCTCAAGACCAATGCCCAGGTGATCGCCGCGCGTCAGCGCCTCGATACCTCGCTCGCCGCGTTCAAGCAGACCATGACCGTCCAGTCGCAGGTGGTCGAGAACGTCCAGGTCGATGCCGCGGCATTGCAGGAGATCGTCGCGCGCAGCCAGGGCGCCGACGGGGCGCTGCAGGTCAGCCAGGCGACCAACCAGCTCCTCGCGCTGGTCGCCAAGCAGCAGTTCCAGATCCAGACCCTGATGGCCGCGCAATACCGCGCCGATGCGCTGGAGCAGGCCAGCCGCTTCCAGCAGCGAACCGACGCGCAGGCCGCGACGAAGAAGTTCCTCGGCTCCGGGACCGCCTACGCCCCCCGCTAGGCGTCATCTCCCGTGAGAACGGCGGCGGCGCGCGCATCTCCGCCGTCGTTACTGCCGCGGGGTCTGCTGCTTCCCTCCGCTCCCCGGCGGGCCCCGCGGCCTTTTTGCTCCCCTCGTCATCAGGATCGCCCGACATGAATGACCTCAGCGTCATCGATCAGTTCATGGCCGCCTTCGTCCACTATATTGACAGTGGGTTCGGGCTGCTCGGCGGCGATGTGCGGTTCCTCACCGCGACCCTGATCGCGATCGATATCACCCTTGCCGGCCTGTTCTGGGCCATGGGCGGCGAGGACAACGTCATCGGCCGGTTCCTCAAGAAGATCCTCTACGTCGGGGCCTTCGCGTTCATCCTGAACAGCTTTTCGACCCTGGCCGACCTCATCTTCCGCTCGTTCGCCCAGGCCGGGCTGACCGCGGGCGGCGGCGCGATCGCCGCGGACGATCTGCTGCGGCCCGGGCGGGTCGCCGCGACGGGCTACTCCGCAGCCTGGCCGCTGCTCGACCAGATCAGCCAGCTCATGGGGTTCACGAGCTTCTTCGACAACTTCCTGACCATCGTCGTGCTGTTCCTCGCCTGGCTGATCGTGATCTGCGCCTTCTTCGTCCTCGCGGCGCAGATGTTCATCTGCATCCTCGAGTTCAAGCTGACCACGCTTGCCGGGTTCATCCTCGTGCCCTTCGCGCTGTGGAACCGCACCAGCTTCCTCGCCGAGCAGGTGCTGGGCTCGGTCGTGACCTCGGGCATCAAGGTCATGGTGCTCGCGGTGATCGTCGGGATCGGCTCCAACTTCTTCTCGCAGTTCACCACCGCGCTCCAGGGGCAGGAGCCGGATCTGGCGCAAGCGATGAGCCTGGCGCTCGCCAGCCTCGTGCTGGGCCTGTTCGGCGTGTTCGGGCCTTCGATTGCCTCGGGTCTGGTCTCGGGTGCGCCGCAGCTCGGTGCTGGCTCGGCGGTCGCGACGACGGCGCTGGCCGCCGGCGGGATCGCCGTGGCCGGCGGCGGAGCGCGGGCGCTGGGCGGCGCCGGGCTCGGCGCGATCCGCGCCGGCACGGCCATGGGCGCGGCCGCATCGACCGCCTACAAGCTCGGCCAGCAGACTTCGGGCTCCAGCTCGGTCGGCGCGGGCCTTGGCGGGGTTGCGACCGCGGCGCGCGGAGCGGCCGCGCAGAAGCTGAGCGGCGCGTTCGGCATCAGGCAAGCCGCGGCGCAGGGCCGGCAAGCCGCCTGGGCCGCCGGCACGACCTCGCCTGCATCGACGGGCGCAGGCGCGGGCGCGCAAGCGAACCACCCCATGCCCGCCTGGGCCCGCCAGGTCCAATCCACCCAGGCTGCCCGTCATCACCGCCAAATGGCGATCCATGCGCTGCAATCGGGTGACCGCGGCGGCCACGCCGCGCGCCCCGACATCAAGGAAAGGGACTGAACCTCATGCGATTCAAGCGAGCGATCCAGCGTTACGGGCGCACCCCCGAGCCCGAAACCCCCTACCAGTACGCCGGCCAGCTCTGGGACGAGCGGATCGGCTCGGCCCGCCTCCAGGCGCGCAACTGGCGGCTGATGGCGTTCGGCGGGCTCGGGCTCGCGCCCGGGCTGTCGGCGGCGCTGGTCTGGCAGTCCCTGCAAAGCCGGGTCGTGCCCTATGTGGTCGAGGTCGATCGGCTCGGAGCCGCGCAGGCCATCGCGCCGGCTGACCGGGACTATCGGCCGACCGATCCGCAGATCGCCTGGTTCCTTGGGCGCTTCGTCACCAGCATCCGCGCGCGGTCATTGGACCCGGTGCTGATGCGCGAGAACTGGCTCTCGGCCTACGACTTCGTGACCGCGCGCGGAGGCCTGTTCCTCAGCGAATATGCCCGCGCCGCCGATCCGTTCGCTGGGAACGGTGACCGCACTGTCTCGGTCCAGGTGACCAGCGTGGTGCGCGCCTCGGATACCTCGTTCCAGGTCAAGTGGACCGAGAGCGCTTATGAGCGCGGCAGCCTAGCCGGTACCTCGCGCTGGACCGCGATCCTCACCGTGCAGGTCAAGCCGCCGCGCAGCGCCGAGACGCTGCGGAAGAATCCGCTCGGGCTCTATGTCGATGCGATCGATTGGAGTCGCGAGCTGGAAACCCCGGCTCCGACGCCGCCAGGCGCGGCGCCCAGCCAACCGGCCGCGCCCGCCAATGTGCCGGCCGGTTCGCCGCTCTCTCCCCCAACATCTGCGCTGCCGCAGCCCCAACCGGAGATCCGCCCATGAAACCCGTCCTCATTGCCGTGGTCGCCCTTGTCGGCGCCGCGCCCGTCCTTGCGCAGCCTGTGCCCGTTGCTACTGCCAGTCCTGTTCCGGCCGTGACGGCAGCACCCGTCGCTCCTGTGCCCGCCGTCGCCGCGCCGACGATCGCGGCCCCTGTTCCGCCTCTCCCGGTTGCGGTGACCACGGTCCATCAGCCCAGGACCAAGCCCACGGCCGCGGAGCTGCGTGTGCGCGATGCCAATCGTTCAGCGACCCGCGAGCCGCAGGCGCAAGGGTTCGTCAATGCCGTGCAGGTCTATCCGTTCAGCGACGGGGTGCTCTACCGGTTGCTTGCCGCGCCCGAGCGGGTGACCGACATCGCCCTGCAGCCGGGCGAGACGCTGCTCTCGGTCGCGGCCGGCGACACGGTGCGCTGGACGGTGGGCGACACGACCAGCGGATCGGGCGAGGGCAAGCGGGTTCATATCCTGGTAAAGCCATTTGCTGCCGGGCTTTCGACCAACCTCATCATCGCCACCGATCGGCGGGCCTATCATCTCCAGCTTGCCAGCACCTCGGGCACGGCGATGGCGGGGATCTCGTGGACCTATCCGGCCGATGAACTGATCGCGATCCGCCGGCAGCAGGCGGAAGCGCGCGCCGTGACCCCGGTTGCCTCGGGCCTTGCGGTGGAGAACCTCAACTTCGCTTACCGGATCACCGGCGACAATCCCGCCTGGCGGCCGCTGCGTGCGTTCGACGATGGGCGGCAGACGTTCATCGAGTTCCCGGCCAGTGTCGCGGTCGGCGAGGCGCCGCCGCTGTTCGTGATCGGGGAGGCGGGGGACGCTGAGCTCGTCAACTACCGCATGTCGGGGCGGTTCTATGTGGTCGATCGGTTGTTCGGTGCGGCCGAACTGCGCCTGGGCGCGAAGAAGCAGGCCGTTGTGCGGATCACGCGCACTGCGGACAAGCGGCGGCGCGAAGGGCGGAGGGCGTCATGAGCGATACTCCCGAAAACGCACCCGTTGCCCCGCCCAAGACCGATCCGGAGACCCTGGTACTGCGCGGCAATCCGCGCCGGGTGGTGCGGTTCCGCCGCGGGGTGATCATGGCGATTGCGGCGGTCGGTTCGGTCGGTCTGGTTGCGGTGACCTGGGTGGCGCTCCGGCCCGTGACGTTCCGGGCGATCGTCGGCGTCGACGATCGCGCCGATCCTGGTTCGAAGGCGCCGCTCGATGCCCTGGCGAATGCGCCCAAGAGCTATGGTGACGTGCTCCAGTTGGGGGCTCCGCTGCCCGGCGATCTTGGGCGGCCAATCCTGGCGCATCAGCAGGCGATCGGTATGACTTCGCCGTCCGTTGATGCGGCTGCGCAGGCAGCCGAGGCCGAGCGGCAGCGTCTCGAAGCTGAGCGCAAGGCCGCCCGCGAGTCCGCCGTGATGATGCAGGTGAGCCGGCCGACGCGATCCGATGAAACGCCTGCCGCTGCCGCATCTGGCGCGCCGCAGGGAGAGGTCGGGACGACGCGAATGGCGCTCGATCCCGAGCGCGATCCGGGCGGCCAGCAGCGCAAGGCCGACTTCCTGGCGGCGAAGGATGACAAGCCCGACATCAACCCGCATCGGCTCAACGCGCCGGTCTCACCTTACACGCTGAGCGCCGGCACGGTGATCGCGGCGAGCCTGATCACCGGGCTGAACTCCGATCTGCCGGGGCTGATCACCGCGCAGGTCACCGAAAACGCCTACGACAGCGTGACCGGGCGGACCTTGCTGATCCCGCAGGGCTCGCGGCTGATTGGGAGCTACGACAGCGTCGTTGCCTACGAGCAGAAGCGTGTGCTGGTCGTGTGGCAGCGGATCATCCTGCCCGACGGTTCCTCGATTAGAATCGAGAATCTGCCGGCGAGCGATACCGCGGGCTATGCCGGGCTTGCCGACAAGGTGGACTTCCATACCTGGCAGCTCTTGAAGGGCGTAGCGCTCTCGACCCTGCTCGGGGTGGGCACGCAGCTCAGTTTTGGTAGCAGCGAGAGCGATCTTTTACGCGCGATCCGTGAATCCACCCAGCAAAGCGGGGCGCGGGCCGGGGATCAGATCGTCAGCCGCAGCCTCAATATCCAGCCCTCGATCACGGTGCGGCCGGGCTGGCCGCTTAGGGTAGTGGTGCACCAGGATATCGTGCTGCCGGGACCCTGGCGCGGGCTGGGGAGGTGAGGATGGCTGATCTCAAGCTGCCGAAGCTTCCCGATCGCGCGCCGGTGAAGCTCACGATCACTGTCCTGCCGGATCTGCATAGACGCCTCCAGGACTACGCCGCGGTTTATGCGGAAGCTTACGGTCGCGAAGAACCGCTGACCGAGCTCATTCCGGCGATGCTGAGGTCGTTCTTGGACAGCGATCGCGAGTTTGCTCGCCTTACGAGGCGACGTTCATGAAAGGGGCTGGAACGGAGCCTTTCTGGGAAGGAAGCGATGAGCAACTGATCACGACATATCAGTTGGCAAGCATGCTGAGCGTCTCAGTCGCCATATTGAAGAAGGCTCGTGTTTCCGGAGATGGCGGCCCGCCGTTTATTAAGCTCGGCAAGCGAACGGTTCGCTATCGGCTTGGTGATGTACGCACATGGCTTGCAGCTAAACCAATGGTGCGCAGCACAAGCGAGCTACCGTCTGGCTGATCGGGATGATCTATGCCGCCTCTGCTAGCGGTGTATCCATCTCGCTTGTCTGCGTGGCCAAAGCATGTTCCCCTTCCTTGATGATAGATGCCAGTCGATCTGCCCAAGATTGAAGGGCGGCGGTTTTTTCCGGCAGGTATTCATATAGGTTGTAGACGCCACGAATTCCGGCAGTTTCTCCTCCTTGATGATGGTTGATTACGCGTTCGCCGACTTCAATCGGGAACCCGAGAGCCTGAAGATGGGTCGTGCCCGTCCTGCGGATATCGTGAATTCTCCAGGGGAGTAGCTCAACCTGATAGCGCTCTTGGCCGGTTGCATCTGCACGTGCATCGGCAAGTTTCTGTAGAATGGGGAGCATTTCGCTATCCAGTTTGCTCTTCATGTCGCTGAAATTACTCACAGCTGTCTTTCCAGTGGAGGAAGGCATCACCAGTCCGCGCGATTTCCACCCAAGAGCAGTGAGTTCGGACATTCCAAGGTGGCTGAGAGGAACAAGATGATCATGATCGTTCTTGGCGCGCTCCGCAGGAAGGCACCAAAGCTGATCTCCCTGGTTTAGTTCCGTCCAAGGCAGTCCGGCAACTTCACTCCGCCGCTGGAGTGTGATCATCAACAACCGAACCAAGGTGCCGCGCGGCGCTTCCAGCGTGTAAGTGGCTTTCCATAAGGCTACGAGTTCGTCTGGCGACAGGATGCGCCTGCGACTACGCACTGCCTGGGGTACATCCATCTTCGACATAGGCGACCGGTCGATATCTTCTCGCTTGTCAGCCCAATTGAAGAGCTTGCGGAGAACCGCGAACACATTGCGCTGGAGGGCCGGGCGGTTGCGTAAGGCATCAAAGATGGGATTGAGGTCGGCTACGGTGATCTTAGGGAGCGCGAGTTTTCCGATGTGAGGAACGACATGCATTACCAGTTGCCGTTTTGCTTGCGGCCAGGAATCTCCCCAATCGGTCATTAGATAGCCGTCCGTGAAGGTCTCCACGTAGTCATCAAAACGCAGCGTCACCAATTGCCTCTGCCGTTCCCGTTCGGCCTCGACTGGATCGATGCCCATATCGACAAGGCGCTTGATTTCTTTTGCCCGTTCTCGGGCCTTCTCTGGCGTCCACGGACCATGCCGTCCGATGGTCATTCGCCGCGAAGGCAGCCCCGAAAGGCGATATTGGAGAACATAGGATTTCACACCCTTGGGTGTAATTCTGAGGCCGAAGCCCAGAGGTCCCTTCGGGTCGTTGTCCCAGTAAAATTCGTCTCGAGTGTCCGGCTTTGGAAGCTCGTTCACAGCGGCTTTTGTAATCTTCATTTTGGGCATCTTGCGGGGTCTCCATCCGGTCCCCACGTAATCGATGCGTAATCGCCGTGGGGGAATCTCAGGCTACCTTAAAGAACCTTTCCATGATTACAATCCTATAAAAACAGTCATTTAGTGACCTTGGTGTACCTTGCGAAACCTATGAGCAGAAAACTACGAATCTGAGGGTCGGACGTTCGAATCGTTCCGGGCGCGCCATTCTTTCCGAAATCGCCTGGCGTCAGGCCTTCGCCGCGCGCTGTTTCTCGAACAGGGCGTGGAGTTCGTCCTTGGCGCGTTCGAGCTTGGCGTGGTCGGTCTTGGACAGGTTCTTGCCGGCGCGGTTGATGTAGAAGTTCAGCATTCCCATCGCCGATTGCAGCGGGGTTCCCTTGCGGCGGCGGCTGTGCTCGGCCGAGCGCTTCAGAGAACGGGCGATCTCGGCGGGGTCGTCCTTGGTGAAGACCTTGTCTTCAAGGTCGAGGGCGTCGGAATGTTCGGTCACTTCGCGCGACCATTTGCGGGCGGGCATGGCCTCCTCCTGGTCTTGGGGTGTGTGATGAAGAACCGCCGGCTTGCCGGAATTATCCGCCGCGCGTCGCGAGAGGCGCCCGGCGCGCCGCTTTCACGGCAGCGGCTCGACCGCGGGTTCCAGCCTGAGCCAGGCGGCGAGCTGGCGCAGGTCCTTCTCGACGGTCTCGGCGACGAGCGCCTGGTAGGGCGGGCGGACGGCCAGCACGAGCCTGCCGTCCGCAGGCGTGAGCGTGCTGTGGGCAAGCGGTTGCGGCGAAGAGCCGCTGAACTTGCGGGCCAGCCGCACGGCGAGGCCCCAGGCCGTCGCATCGCGCAGGGCCGTGGGCGAGGCGATCCGGGCGAGGGTGCCCGGAACCGGCAGCCGGCCGGCATTGGCGAGCAGGGCTGCGGCCAGCATCGCCCGGCCCTCGGCATCGAGCCCGATCCAGCGCTTGCGCAAGGCCCAGTCGACCGAGTGGGACGCGCGCAGGTTGGGCTCCAGCCGCAGCGAGGCGAGCGCGAGATGGGTCGCGGCCAGGCGGAGCGTCTCCTGCCCGTTCGCAGCGACGCCCTTGGTCCACTCCGCGATCATCGCGGCGCGGCCGGCCGGCGTGCCGAGGTCTTCGGCGAAACTGGCGATGCTGGCCAGCATCACGTCCTGCGCACGCTCCTTGCGGCTGAGCTTTCGGTAGAGCAGCCCTTCGCGCAGTCCCCACGAGGAGAACACGAGCTTCGACGGCTTGAGCTCCCGCACCAGGTTGACGATCAGGGCGGCCGCGTCGGGCAAGGCGGCGAGGCGCGAGGCGGAGATGCCGGGAATCGGGCCGTCGAGCTGGCCCTGCTGCCCGAGCGGGCGGAACAGGCTGACCGCGCGTTCCGGGGCAAGCTCGAAGCCGTGCGGATCGTCGACCGGCCAGTCCAGCACGTGCTTGGCATATTGCGCCAGCGCGCGGCACGATCCGCCGACCAGGTACAACGGCAGGCCCTTGCGGCCCGACCAGCCCACGGATTTCAGCTCCTGCCGGATGTGACGGCCGAACTTGGCCGGACCCACTGCGCGCAAAGCCTTCAGGCGCAGCGAGCCCCAGGGCAGGCTGACGCCGTGCTCGCAATGGTCGCCCGCGATGTCGGTCAGCTCCAGGCTGCCGCCGCCGAGGTCGCCGACGATGCCGTGCGCCCCGGGAAAGGCCGCAAGGACGCCCCAGGCGCTGGTCTCGGCCTCCTCCAGGCCCGAGAGCAGGCGCGGGGCGAGACCCAGGGCTGCGACCCTGGCGAGGAACTCCGGCCCGTTCGCGGCATCGCGTACCGCCGCCGTGGCGACGGTGTCGACCCGGGTCACGCCCGAGGCATCGAGCAACGTCCGGTAGCGTGCCAGGGCGGCCAGGGCGCTGGCGCTCGCCTTGTCGTTCAGCAGGCCGGTCTCGGCCACGCCCTTGCCGAGCCGGGCCGTGACCTTCTCGTTGAAGACCACCGTCGGCGCGCGCGGTGAGCCGGCGTAGATCACCAGCCGCACGGTGTTGGAGCCGATGTCGATGATCGCGCGCCGCTGATCCATCCGGGAACCGGCGAGGCGCTCGCGCAGGGCCATGCCGCGCGCCTCCTAGGCCGCGCCGCGGCGCAGGGTGAGCTTGGGCACCTTGCGTCCGCTGGTCAGCGCCGCGCCGCGTCCCGACAGCGAGGGGTTGGTCATGAAGTAGCGGTGCACGTTGAACGGGACCTCCCCCTTCTCGGCGCGGGTATAGGTGCCGTCCGGGCTGAGCAGCCAACTCCGCTCGGTATCGAGCAGGTTGGCGAGCATGACCTGATCGAGCACCTGGTCGTGGACCGTGGGGTTGACGATCTGCACCAGCAGCTCGACCCGGCGATCGAAGTTGCGGTTCATCCCGTCGGCTGAGGAGATGAATACCTTGGTCCGCCGGCTCGGCAGCCGCGCGCCGTTGGCGAAGGCCCAGATTCGGCTGTGCTCCAGGAAGCGGCCGATGATCGACTTGACCATGATGTTCTCGGACATGCCGGGCACGCCGGGGCGCAGGCAGCAGATGCCGCGGATCACCAGGCTGATCTCGACCCCTGCCTGGCTCGCCCGATAGAACCGCTCGATGAGCTGGGAATCGGTCAGTGCGTTGAGCTTGGCCCAGATCGCCGCGGGCTTGCCGGCCTCGGCATTGGCGATCTCCTGGTCGATGCAGGCGTAAAGCTTCTTGCGCAGGCCGTGAGGGGCGATCCACAGCAGTTCGGTGCGCTTGGGCTCGACGTAGCCGGTGATGAAGTTGAACACCGCGCCGGCATCGCGGGCGAGCCGGGGGTCGGCGGTGAAGAAGGACAGGTCGGTATAGGTCCGCGCGGTGACGGGGTGGTGGTTGCCCGTGCCGAAGTGGCAGTAGGTGCGGTAGGAATCGCCCTCCTTGGCGTGGGTCTTCCAGTCGACGAAGCCGTAGATCACCTGGACCCCGGCGCGTTCGAGCTGCGAGGCCCAGAGAAGGTTCTGCTCCTCGTCGAAGCGGGCCTTGAGCTCGACCACGGCGGTCACGGACTTGCCCGCCTCGGCCGCGGCGATCAGCGCGGCGATCACGGCCGACTGCTTGCCGGCGCGGTAAAGCGTCTGCTTGATCGCGACGACGTCCGGGTCCTGTGCGGCCTGGCGCAGGAAGTCGACCACCACCTCGAACGACTCGTAGGGGTGGTGGATGACGATGTCCTTCTCGCGGATCGCGGCGAAGCAATCGCCGTCGTGCTCCAGGATGCGCTCGGGATAGCGCGAGGAGAAGGGCTCGAACTTGAGGTCGGGACGATCCTCGTCGACGATCGCGGAGAGGCCGCTGATGCCGATGAGGCCGGCGGTCTTGATGACGATGGCGTAGTCGAGGCCGAGGTGGTCGCGCAGCAGCTTCTCGGCGCCGGGGTCGAACTCGCCCTGGAGCTGGAGCATGATGACCTTGCCGCGCCGCCGCCGCTGAATCGCTGTGCGGAAGTAGCGGACGAGGTCCTCGGCGTCCTCCTCCAGCTCGATGTCGCTGTCGCGCAGCACCCGGAACACGCCGCGCCCGGCGACGCGGAAGCCGGGGAACAGCAGGGCGGCGTTGCGGCAGATGAGGTCCTCGATCGCGATCCAGGGCGCGCGCGCGCCGGGAATGCGGACGAAGCGGGGCAGGGCGGCGGGCACCAGCACCATCTCCATCACCTGCGCGTTGTCGGCGATCCGCAAGAGCGGCAGGAGGATGCCCATCCCCTGGTTGGAGACGAAGGGGAAGGGGTGCGCCGGGTCGATCGCCTGGGGGGTGATCACCGGCATGATGTGGGTCAGGAAGTAGTCGCTCAGCCAGCGTTCCTCGGCGGCGTTCAGGCGGCCGTTGCCGGCGATGGCGATGCCCTGTTCGAGCAGTAGCTTCTCGAGGTCGCGGCGAATGTCCTGCTGGGACCGTTCGAGTTCGACCACCTTCTCGTGGATCTCGGCGAGTTGCTGCGAGGGGGTGCGGCCATCGATCGAGGTTTCCTCGATATGGCGGCGGACCTGGCCGGCGAGGCCGGCGACGCGGACCATCAGGAACTCGTCGAGGTTGCTGCCCGAAATCGAGAGGAAGCGCAGCCGTTCGAGTAGCGGATAGTCGGTGTTGCACGCCTCGGCGAGGACGCGCTGGTTGAACGCCAGCCAGCTCAGCTCGCGATTGAAGAAACGCTGTTCCGTCGTAGCGACGTCAGCGGCCGAGTTGCCGTCCGAGTCCATCATCCTGCCTGAAGCGCCTGGTCTCATCGCGCGATGCTGTCTCGATGTTACGGTTCGATGACACTATTGCGACCGGCCGGACACGTCAAAGGTCCGGCAGCTCCTCCATGCCGATGTGGCGCACGGGCGGGCGCAGCACGAGGAAGCAGCACAGCCCGGCGATTCCGGCCAGGCCTGCGGCGATATAGGCGGCGGCTGGACCGATGCCGAAGCCCGAGGCGAGCAGGGCGGCGACGGCGGTCGCGCCCAGCGTCTGCGCCGCGCCGCGGATCGTGGTGGTCAGCGCGCCCGCCGCGGCGGTGCGGGTGACGGGGGCGGCGGCGACGATCTGCCGGGCGTTGGGCGAATAGAACATGCCAAAGCCGAAGCCGCAGACCAGGATGCGCCAGACGAGGTCGAAATGGCTCGGCGCGGCGGGAAGCAGGGCCAGGCTGAGGAGGCCGGCGATGCCGACGACCATGCCGATCCCGCCGAGCAGGCCGGCGGGATAGCGGTCCGACAAGGTGCCGGCGGCGGGGGCGACGAACATGGTGATCAGCGGCCAGGGTGCCAGCACCGCGCCGGCCGCGGCCGGGCTGAAGCCGTAGCCCTGTTGCAGGGTGAATGGCAGGACCAGCATGATGATCATCGAGGAGAGGTAGCCGGCGAACAGCGCGATCGCGGGCAGGGCGATGTCGCGCTGCTCGAGCAGGTCGACCGGCAGCATCGGCCGCGCCTGGCCCAGTTCGCGGCGTACGAAGATCACGCCGATGCCGAGGCCGAGCAGGACCAGCGCCCCCGAGATCACCGGCGAATCCCCATGCAGGCCGGATTCGAGGCCGATGACGGCGAAGCCGAAGGTCGCCGCGCAGAGCACCGCGCCCGCGACGTCGAACGGGGTCTCGTGGATCATCGGTTCGGGCAGCGCCTTGCGCCCGGCGATGATCGAGATCACCCCGAACGGCACCAGCGCCGCGAACAGCCAGGGCCAGCGCGCCACGGCGAGGATCATGCCGCCGACGGTCGGGGCCAGCGTGGCGAAGCCGGCGGCCATCACCGTATTGAGGCTGAGCCCGCGCCCGAGCCGCGCGGCGGGATAGACCTGCCGGATCAGCGCCGCGCTGACGCTCATCGCCCCTGCCGCGCCGACCGCCTGGAACGCTCGGACGAGGAGAAGGAACGGCAGGCTCTGCGCGAAGAAGCTGAGGAGGGTCGCGACGACGAAGATCACCTGGCCGTACTGATAGACCGCCCGGTGGCCGAGCCGGTCGCCGAGCGCCGAGAACGGCAGCAGGGTCATCATCAGGATGAGCTGGTAGACCGTGACCACCAGCACCGCCGCCGAGTCGGTGACATGGAGGTCGCGCGACAGGATCGGCAGGGCGATGTTGATCATCGAGCCGCTGATCGTGGTGAGGATCGTGCCGAGCGTGATCGAAAGCACCGCCCACCAGCGGCGGGCGCCCGTCAGGCCGTCCGTAGGTTCCATCCCGTCCATCCCCGCGTCCGTGACGCAAAGCCGGGCGACGGGCAAGCGCTCAACCGTCCTGGGCTCTGTCGAGCAAGTCCATGAACTGGCGCGCGGCCTGGCGGTCGGCCTCCTCCGCGAAGGCCAAGTCGAGGTCCGGCGCGGCGCCGAGCATGTGCATCAGGGTCCAGAGCGCGAAGCGGCGGTTGCGGTCGGTTTCGAGGCCGAAATCGACCTCCATCCGCTCGATCCCGCCGGCGAGCGCGGCGGGGGTGATGGCGGCGAGGTCGTCGGTGCCGAAGTAGCGGCGGAGCTGGTCGTTGAAGTCCATAAGGCCGCCTTAGCGCGGCATCAGGAGATCGCGAAGCGGCCTTCGCCCTCGTCGGCGATGCGCAGCGGCGGCAGGCCGGCACGCCGGGTGATCGCCGCGATATAGTCGGCGACCGCCTGCGCCCGGCTTCCCGCGGGCACCGGGCGGCCCGGCGGCTCGCTCCAGGTGGGCAGGAAGCCGGCGGCGAGCGAGCCGTCCTCGCGCCACTCCAGGCGGCCGATCATCCCGTTCACCGCCTCGGGGTGGAACGGCGCCAGGGGGTAGGCGGGATCGGGCTCGAAGCCGAACATCCGCTTGCGTCGCTCGGCCCATTCGGCGCGGGCGGGATGGTCCTGCGCCGGGCTCAGCGCATGGGTGACGACGACGCCGTTGCCGAGGCCGTGGAAGATCGGCTTGCCCCTGTGGAACTCGATCCCGCGGACGATGTGGGCATGGTGGCCGACGACGACGTCCGCCCCGGCTTCGACCGCCGCCTGGGCGAGGGGACGCTCGTAGGGAGCAAGCTCGGCGGGGCGGTGGGTCACGCCCTTGTGGAGGGCGACGACGACGAGATCGGCCCGGGCGCGGGCGGCGGCGATGTCGGCGCGCATTGCGTCGAGCGAGGCGGGGTCGATCTCGGCGAGGTCGGCTTGGGGGCGGCTCGGGCCGCCGTCCGTCGCGAAGACGCGGACATAGGCGCAGCCGGCCTTGTCCTCGGCGGCCCAGCTCGCTTCCGGGCCGACGCAGTTGTAGCTGAGCAGGGCGATGCGCCGGCCTCCGGCGTCGATCAGCGCGGGCACCCGCGCTGCGGCGAGGTTCGGGCCGGCGCCGGCATGGGCGATGCCGTTGCGCTCCAGGCCGGCGATGGTCTCGGAGAGGCCGGCGGGGCCGCAGTCCATCATGTGGTTGCTGGCGAGGCTGACCGCGGTGAAGCCGGCGCGGGCGAGGGCGTCGAGGTGCGCCGGGTCCGCGCCGGGCGCGGGAACGTCGCCTTTCAGCTCGTCGGTGCTGGTGGTGTAGGGCACCTCGACATGCCCGATCACGACGTCGGCGGCGCGGGTCCAGGGCGCGATCCCGGCGAGCCAGTGATCCGGCTCGGGCACGTCGAGAATCAGGTCGCCCAGCAGCAGGATTTCGGTCGCCATCAGATCGCCTTCTCCGCGCGCAGCCGCGCGATGTCCTTGGCCGAATAGCCAAGCTCGCCCAGCACGGCCTCGGTATCGGCGCCGAGGGTCGGGACCAGCGGCGGCTCGGCATCGGCCTCCACCGCGAAGCCCGGGCCGAGCGTCGCCAGCGGCGCCTCGTGGCCGGGCAGGCGCGCCTCCTGCACCAGGTCGCGCGCGGCGAGGTGCGGGTGCTGCATGATCTGGCCGACGTCGCGCAGCATGGCGGCGGGCACATTGGCGGCGGTGAGTCGGGCTTCCAGCTCCTCGGCCTCGCGGGTCAGCAGGTATTCGGTGAGCCAGCCCTTGAGGGCGGCGTAGTTCTCGACCCGCGCCTGGTGATCGGTGAAACGCGGGTCGCGCAGCATCTCGGGATGGCCGATGGTGTCGAACAATGCCTCGATCTGGTGCTGGTGATTGGCGCCGAGCGCGATCCAGCCCTTGGCCGTGGCATAGTATTCCGCCGTTGCGACTAGGCGGAAGCCGCGGTTGCCGGTGCCTTGCGGGCTCTCGCCGGTATAGGACCAGACGCTCGCCGCCGTGCCCATGATCTTGAGCGCGGCGTCGAGCATGGCGACGTCGATGTTCTGGCCTTCTCCCGTCACGTCGCGGGTGCGCAGGGCCGCAAGGACCGCGATGACGCCGAGGTAGCCGGAGAAGGAGTCGACCACCGGAATGCCGATCTTGAGCGGCCCGTCGCGGGTCGCGTTCATGATCGCCATGCCCGAGACGGCCTGGGCGATATGGTCGTAGGCGCCCCAGTCGCGCATCGGGCCGGACTGGCCGAAGCCGGAGAGCGAGAGCATGACGAAGCGCGGGTTTTCGGCCCTGAGCACCTCGTAGCCCAGGCCCAGGCGGGCGATCACGCCGGGGCGGTAGTTCTCGACCACCACGTCGGCCATGCTGCACAATTTGCGCGCAGCATCGATCCCTCCCGCGGACTTGAGGTTGAGCGTGATCGAGCGCTTGCCCGCGTTCACCGCGGCGAAGGGCACGCTCATTCCGGGCAGGCCGGCATGCTCGGTATAGTGGCGGAAGTCATCGCCCTTTTCGGGCGGCTCGACCTTGATGACCTCGGCGCCGAGCTGGGCGAGCATCTGGGTGCAGGTCGGGCCGGAGATGGCGTGGGTGAAGTCGGCGACGCGCACCCCAGCGAGCGGCTTCATGGCCGTGTCTCCGGCGAGAACGCGCCCGCCGCGGCAAGCGCGGTCTCGTCAAGGCCCAACTCGGCGAGGATCGCGGCATTATCCGCGCCGGGCAGGCCGGCGGCCTGCGGCGGAGCGGAGGGCGTCCCCGTCAGGATGAACGGCAGGGCGAGCTGGCGCACCGGCTCCTGCCCCGGCACGGCGACCTCCATGGTCATGCCGCGCGCGACGGTGTGCGGGTGGGCCAGCGCCTCCTCGGGCGAATAGACCGGCATGGCCTGCGTATCGGCGGCGGAGAGCAGGGCGAACCATTCGTCGCGGCCGCGGGTCTTGAACAGCGCGGCCAGCTCCTCGCGCATTCGCGGATGCTGCTGCACGTCATGTTGCAGCGGGATCATCTCGGGCTTGCCGACCGCCTCGCAGAACCGCTGCCAATAGCGCGGCTCCATGTCGGTCGTGCAAAGCCAGCCGCCGTCGGCGCATTCCCAGACCCCGCCCTTGGGATGCCAGGCGCCCGGCGCGGGCATGGTGGCGAGATCGTCGTGGCGGCCCATCGAGACGATCAGCAGCGGCAGCGAAGCCTCGGACATGGCGACGTCGACGTGCTGGCCCCTGCCGCTCCGCTCGCGCGCCTGGAGGGCGAGCAGCATGGCGATGGTCGCATGGGCGCCGGTGAGCACGTCGGCCACCTGCAAGCCCGGCAGCGAAGGCGTCGGCAAACCATTGAGCCGCGACAGCGCGCCCGCTAGGGCCAGGGCGGCGGGATCGTGCCCGGCCTTGCCGGAAAACGGCCCGGTCTGTCCGGCGAAGCTGACCGAGAGGTAGATCAGGCGCGGGTTGAGCGCGGCTAGCGTCTCGTATCCGTAACCCATCGCGGCCAGCACGCCGGGGCGGTAGTCCTCGAGCAGCACGTCGGCCTTGGCGATCAGCTTTTCGAGCACGGGTCGCGCAGCGGCGCTGCCGGGGTTGATGAGCAGGCTGCGCTTGTTGCGGGTCCAGGTCGGGCGGGCGCGGCGGCGGGCGGCGGCTTCGGCGTTGTCGTCGGCACCGAACATCGCGTCCTGCTTGGCCAGTTCGCGCGGGTGCTCGATGCGGATCACCTCCGCGCCCATGTCGGCGGCGATCCAGCTCGCATAGGCGCCGGGCAAAAAACGCGAGAAGTCGACGATCCGCAGGCCCTCAAGCGCCGACATTCGCCGCCTCCCGCCGGGCCTCGGCGCGCTGGGTCGCGGGGCCTTCGATGAAGGCGGTGATCTGCGCGTCGATCGCCGCCCCGTCCTCGCTCTCGCGGTTGAAGTTGTCGGCAGTCAGCTCCAGCACCGGATAGCCCGCCTCGCGCAGCGCGCGCACCACGAAGGGATCGGCGTCGGACAGCGCGACTACGGCGTCGATCGCGTGGGTATCGGCCTGCTGGACGTTCCATGGCCCGGCCCAGGTCGGCATCCGCAATTCGTCGCCCATGGTGATAAAGCGCGAGGCGAGCGCCCGCAGCGGATCGCGCCCGCCCGAGGTGTCGCGGATATAGCCGTCGGCGGCGAGGGCCAGGTACATCGACCAGACGAAGACCGCGCCGTGGCTTTCCTCCCAGCGCTGGTAGAAGCCCATCTCGCTCCACAGCCCGCGCCCCACGAACATCAGGCGCACGCGCTCGTTGGACACGGCGGCCAGCCCCGCGTCGACCCGGGCCTTCACCTCCTCGTAGAAGGCCTTGGCCGCATCGCGCGCCCAGACGG
>CALLNA010000031.1 GCA_938005655.1 uncultured Novosphingobium sp. | reverse complement strand
TCGGCTCACGCCCTGAATGGGGCGCGCCATCCTTGGTGCGGCCATCGGAGCCGTCCGCCGCCCCGCCGAGGGCGCCGCGGCGCCGCTCAAGCTGGCGAGCTGATCGGGCGAGGGGCCTAGCCTAGCGGCGGACCCAGCGGCAGACGCGCTCGCGGTGATGGTGCCGCCAGACGGTCCAGCAGCGGCGATAGGCGCGGTTGTGGCCCCAGCCCGGACGGCCATGGTTCCACCCGTGGTGGCGGTCGTTCCAGCCGTGATGCCCGCGGTCGCGGTGATAGGCTTGCGCCGAGGCGGTTCCCGACAGGCCGATGGCCGAAAGGGCCAGGGCCGCGGCGATCGTGAGCTTGGCGAATTTCATGGTGCGTCCTTCCTTGCCCCCAGCCGGCGCCTTCGCGGGCGCGCATGGCAACAATGCCTGAGGAGCGCTTCGGGTCCGCAATCGGTCGTTCTTGAAATCTGATTCAGCGCGGCTGAATCAGGGCCGGCGCCGTTTCCACGTCAGTGGATCAAACTTCATATACCCGCATACCACTGGTAGCCGCTGCGATCCTCCCAATAGCCGCCCTTGCCGCCGTAGAGCCCGGCGAGGGTGGAAGTCAGCTCGATCCGCATCACGAACTTGGCCTGCTTGTAGCCGAGCTGCTTCTCCGCGCGGAGGCGCAGCGGGGCGCCGTGGGCGATCGGCAGCGGGCGGTCGTTCATCCGCCAGGCGAGGATCGTCTGCGGGTGGAAGGCGTCGATCAGGTCGATCGATTCGTAATAGGGCGCGGTCCCGAAACGGTCGGCGCAGTGGAACACCGCATAGCGCGCGCCCGGCAGCAGCCCGGCCAGCGCCAGCACCGCGCCGAGCTGCGGCCCCTGCCACTTGCCGATCGCGCTCCACCCCTCGACGCAGTCGTGCCGGGTGATCTGGCTGCGCTGGGGCATCGCCCGGAGCGCGGCGAGGGGCAGGGCGAGGGGATGGCGCACCAGCCCGTCGACCCGCAGCGCCCATTGCGCGAAGCCGCTCCCGGCATGGCGGCGATAGGCGGGATCGTCGGGCGCAGTATTGCCGTTGGCGCGGAAGACCGGCGACATCTGGCTCTCGGTGAACTCGCGGGCCAGGGCGCCCTGCGGCGCGATCAGCCGCTGCGCCGGCATGTGCAGCGCGTCCGCCTTTTCCAGCAGGCCGCGCACGGCGGGGCTATCGTTGAGCCGGTCGCAGGCCGAGACCAGCAGGCCCCCCGTGCCCGCGGCGAGCACGCCGCGCCGGGTGAAACGGCCCTCCTCGTTCATTCCCGCTCCTGCGGCAGGCGATACCAGCCGGTGATCATCGCCCGCAGCTCGTTCAGCGGTCCCGCCAGCACGACCATCGCGATATGGACGAGGAAGAAGGCGACCAGGGCGAAGGCCACGATGAAGTGGATCGAGCGGGCCGACTGCCGCCCGCCTAACAGGTCGACCAGCAGCGGCCAGGCCGCGTCGATCCCCGGGGCCATGGCCAGGCCGGTCAGGACCATCAGCGGCAGCAGCACGAACAGCACCGCGCCGTAGGCGAGCTTCTGGAGCACGTTGTAGCGCAGCGCCGCCGCCCCTGTCGGGAAGCGCAGGGCGGCATGGGCCTTCATGTCCCGCCAGATATGCGCGGGGCACCATTCCGCCCGCGTGACGCGCAGGTCGCGCCACAGGTGCCGGTTGAGCAGCGACCAGACGAGATAGAATACCAGCCCCCCGCCGAGCACCCAGGCGAAAGCCAGGTGCCAGAGCCGCGCGTCGGCCAGGCTGTAATGGGACGGCAGGGTCATCCAGCCGGGAAAGGCGATCCCGTCCATCCGCCCGATCTGGAGCCAGGCGTGGTCGGGATCGGCGCCGTAGTGCCCCCAGTAGAGCCGGGGATGGGCGTTGAAGATCATCAGCCCGCTCATCAGCATGACCAGCACGGCGACGGCGTTGATCCAGTGCCACAGCCGCGTCGAGAGGCGGTGGCGGCGGACGAGGTCTCCGCCCTTCGGTTCGGGTCCTTGCGCGTCGCTCATCGGCCGCCCTCTGGGAAGGGCGATCCTATCGCGGCGGTGCGGGCCGGTCTAGCGATGGGCGAGGCCGGGGTTGCTCTCCGGCAGCGGGATGCGCAGCGAGTTCTGGATGAAGGCCGTCGCGACATATTGCCCGACCATCATCGGAAACTCGATGAGCTGGGCCTCGGTCCAGCTCCGCGCGAGGATATTCCAGGTCGCGTCGGACAGGGCATAGTCGGCGAGCAGCTCCTCGACCCCGCGCAGGATCGCCGCTTCGTGCTCGCTCCAGCCCGGCGCTGCGGAGCCGAGCTGGACCCGGGCGATCTCCTCGCCGGTCAGGCCGTAGCGCCTGGCGATGTCGACGTGCTGGCCCCATTCGTAGGGCGCCTGGCTCAGCCAGCCGACCCGCAGCACCGCGAACTCCCGCTCGCGCGCCGGGATCAGGCCCTGGAACAGCACGGTGCCGAGGTCCATCTGGCAGCGGAAGATCTCCGGGTGCTTGATGACGACGCGCATGTATTCGGGGATGACCGTGGCCGGGCCGGCCCCGGCCGAGGCGCGGATCTCGTCGACGATCCGGCGGGATGCGGGATCGACCTCGGCGTCGGGAACGGCGGTGATCCGCGGGCCCGCGCCGATCACCTGGGCCTCGCGCGCGGGGATGTCGGTCTCGATTGCCCCGGTGACGGGTTGCCTGCTGCTCACGCCGATCCTCTCCTCTCGCGGTCTTCGCGCCTGCATAGCCGCTCGGCGGGCGGCGGCAATGCCCCGCTATTCCCCGAGGAGATGGACCGCGATTTCCCGCCGGTGCGGCGCGTGGCGGTGCTCGGCGAGGTAGAGGCCCTGCCAGGTGCCGAGCGCGAGGCGGCCGCCGATCACCGGGATCGCCAGCGTCACCCCGGTCAGGGTCGCGCGCAGGTGGGCGGGCATGTCGTCGGGCCCCTCGTCGGCGTGGGCATAGCGGTCGTCCTCGGGCGCGAGCCGGTCGAGCCAGCGCGCCAGATCGACGCGCACTTCCCGCGCCGCGTTCTCCTGGATCAGCAGCGAGGCCGAGGTGTGCCGGCAGAGCAGCGAGGCCAGCCCCTCGCGGATGCCGGTGCCCGCCACCCACCGCGCGACCTCCCCGGTGATCTCGGTGAAGCCCCGGCCGGGGGTGGCGAAAGTCAGGATGGTCGTCGCCTGTCGCACCGCAAACCTCTCGCAAACCTCACGCCCCACGTTGACCGCACCCCGCCACCTGTGGCAAGCGGCCGCCTGTCGCGGGTGTAGCTCAATGGTAGAGCAGCAGCTTCCCAAGCTGAATACGGGGGTTCGATTCCCCTCACCCGCTCCAGCTTCCCTCAGTCCAGCCTGAACCGCGCCGGGGCCAGCGGCAGGCCCGGCGTGTCGGCGCGGCCGCGGGAGAGGAAGGAGTCGGGCTCGCTCGGCATGTCGCCGGCCTTGAGCGTCTCGCCCGCGTCGGCGGCGACGGCGGTGATCCAGAAGTCGCGCATGTCGGGGCCGCCGAAGCGGAGCTGGGTCACGCCGCCGCCGGGCGTCGGGACCGGGTCGAGCAGGGCGCCGTCGGGGCGCATCCGCACGATCTCGCCCGAGCGGTAGCCGGTGATCCAGAGGGTGCCCTCGGCATCGAGCGCCATGCCGTCGCAGTCCTCCTTGGCCAGCAGCAGGCGGCGGTCGGAGAGGTCGAGGTCGGGCGAGACGTCGAAGGCATAGGTCGCGTCGAAGGTGTCGTTGTAGAACAGGCTCCGGCCGTCCGCGCTCAGCATGATCCCGTTGGCGAAGCCGAGGCCCTCGGCGGCGATGCGCGCCGTGCCGTCGGCGGCGATGTGGTAGAGGCTCGCCGGGCGCGGCGGCTGGCCGGCGATGACGTGCTCCAGGTCGACCGTGCCGCAGAAGATCCCGCCGTGGCCGTCGGACACCATCTCGTTGATGCCGTTGATCGGCTGCCCTTCGATCTCGCGGATCAGCCAGCCCGACTTGCCGGTGTCGGGGTGGTTCCACATGATCCCGCCCTCGCCCGAGGAGAGCACCGCGCCGTCCTCGTTGAGCATGATCCCGCCGGTCCACATCCGCTCGGGGTTGAGCGCGGCGCGCGCCTCGGCGGGCCCTGTGCCGTGGATGCCGCCCGCGATCACGTCGCTGTACCAGACCAGCCCCCGCGCGTAGTCGACCGCCAGGCCCTCCAGATAGACGCCCGTGGCGACCAGCTCGTAATTGTCGGGCATTGCTCTCTCCGCCGCCTTTGTCCTTGTCGCGGCAGGGTGTTAGCGAGCGGGGGCCAAGTCAAGCGAAGGGCCGAGGGGAAAAGGGGAGTGACAGCGTGACCGCGGCCTTGCTCGCTTTCCTCGCGGCGCTGCTCGCCGGCGTCGGGGCGCGGGACCAGATGCTGGTCGCCGGGCTCGCCGCGCGGAACCTCCTGTCGCCGGTGCTGCTGGCGGTCGCGGTCGGCACGAGCCTGCTCGCCGGGGTCGCGGCGGCCCGGGCGGCGGGGCTGGTCGCGCCGCTGCTCTC
>CALLNA010000030.1 GCA_938005655.1 uncultured Novosphingobium sp. | reverse complement strand
AGCGCGTCGAGCAGCGCCTGGGTCGGGTGCTCGTGCCAGCCGTCGCCGGCGTTGAGCACCGGGCAGTCGACCTTGTCCGCGATCAGCCGCACCGCGCCGGAGCTGGCGTGGCGGATCACGATCGCGTCGGCGTGCATCGCGTTCAGCGTCATCGCCGTGTCGATCAGGGTCTCGCCCTTCTTCACGCTCGACTGCGCGGCGTGCATGTTGCCCACGTCGGCGCCGAGCCGCTTTCCGGCGATCTCGAAGCTCAGCAGGGTGCGGGTCGAGTTCTCGAAGAAGGCGTTGATGATCGTCAGCCCGGCGAGCCGGTTGTCGCGCTTCTGCGCCTGGCGATTGAGCGCCACCCACTGCTCGGCCTCGTCGAGCAGGTAGAGGATCTCGTGCGGGGCGAGGCCGCCGATGCCGACGAGGCCGCGATGCGGAAACGCAAGCGCGCCCGCGGGATAGCGGCCCGCCGGGGCAGGGGACGGACGCGAGGGGTCTGGCGATGTCATCGAAGACAGCGCCCTAGTCGGCCGCGCGTTTCCGCTCAAGCGCCTTTACCGAGATGTCCACGATCATGCGCTGGCATTGCCATCGGAATCAGGCATACCTGCGCGTCCCCGAAGGTTTAGGACGCTCGCCCCCATGATATTCGCCCGCAAGGTCTGGAAGCTGCTGGTCGCGATCAAGGACGGGCTGGCGCTGCTCCTGCTGCTGATGTTCTTCGCCGGGCTCTATGCGGTGCTGACCATGCGCCCTGATGCCGGGCAGGTGAGGGAAGGGGCGCTGCTGCTCAAGCTCGACGGTGCGGTGGTCGAGGAGCCGGCAGAGATCGATCCGGTCTCGCTGCTGCTGTCCGGCCAGGCGCCGGCCCGGCAGTACCGCGCCCGCGACCTGGTCCGCGCGGTTCGCGCCGCTGCGGAAGACAAGCGGATCAAGGCGGTGGTGCTCGACCTGTCGCGGTTCACCGGCGGCGGGCAGGTCCACATGGAGGATATCGGCGCGGCGCTGGACGCCGTGCGGGCCAAGGGCAAGCCGGTGCTGACCTACGCGGTCGCCTATGCCGACGACGGGGTGCTGCTCGCGGCCCACTCCAGCGAGGTCTGGGTCGATCCGATGGGCGGGGCCTTCGTCCTCGGGCCGGGCGGCAACAACCTCTATTTCGCCGGGCTGATCGAGAAGCTGAAGGTCAACCTCCACGTCTTCAAGGTCGGCACCTTCAAGGATTTCGTCGAGCAATATACCCGGCGGGACCAGTCGCCGGAATCGAAGGAGGCGCGCAAGGCGGTCTATGACGCGCTCTGGGCCAACTGGCAGGACAACGTGCGCAAGGCCCGGCCCAAGGCGAACATCGCGATGGCGACGGGCGACCCCGGCGCCTGGTTCAAGGCGGCGGGCGGCGACGGCGCGATCGCGGCGCGCAACGCCGGGCTGGTCGACCGGATCGGCGACCGCGCCGCGTTCGGCAAGCGGGTGGCCGACCTCGTCGGCAAGGACCCGTCCGACAAGAAGCCCGGCGCCTTCGCCCATACCGCGCTGTCCCCGTGGATCGCGGCCCTGCCCAAGGAGGGCTCGGGCAAGCCGATCGGCGTGGTGACGATCGCGGGCGAGATCGTCGACGGCAAGGCCGGGCCGGGCACGGCCGGCGGCGACCGCATCGCCGCCTTGCTCGACGAGGCGCTCGACCAGAACCTCGCCGGGCTCGTCGTCCGGGTCGATTCGCCGGGCGGCTCGGTCAGCGCCTCCGAGGCGATCCGCACGGCGATCCTGCGCCACAAGGCCAAGGGGATTCCCGTCGCCGTGTCGATGGCCAACCTCGCGGCGAGCGGCGGCTACTGGGTCTCGACCCCGGGGCAGCGGATCTTCGCCGAGCCGGGGACGATCACCGGCTCGATCGGCATCTTCGCCGTGATCCCCAGCTTCGAGCGGACGCTGGCCGAATACGGCGTCACCACCGACGGGGTGAAGACCACGCCGCTGTCCGGCCAGCCCGATCCGGTCGGCGGCCTCTCGCCGGCGGTCGAGCAGATGCTCCAGGCCAATATCGAGCGCGGCTACGGCCGGTTCATCGGCCTGGTCGGCCAGGCGCGGGGCAAGACGCCCGAGCAGGTCGACGCCATCGCCCAGGGCCGCGTCTGGGACGGCGGCACGGCGCGGCAGCTCGGCCTGGTCGACCAGTTCGGCGGGCTCGACGATGCCCTGGCCTGGGTCGCCGGGCAGGCCAAGCTCAAGCCCGGCGACTGGCGCCCGGTCTATCTCGGGCAGAAGACCCCGACCTATGCCGCGCTGATCGACCGCCTGACCGGCGACGACGAGGGCGGGGCCGAGGACTTAGCGGGGATGGTCGCCCGGCAGCAGCGCGGGCTCGTCTCGCGCGCGCTGGCCAATGCCGAGGCGCTGATCCGCGGCGGCGGCGCCCAGGCCTATTGCCTCGATTGTCCGGTGAGCGGCGCGGCGGTCGAGCCCCGCGTTGCGGCGGGCGGGTTGCTGGCGCGAATCGCGCGGGCGCTGGGCCTTAGCTGAGCCCGGGCGGGGTCTCGGCCGGGCCGCGGCCCGGCTGGTCGATGTCGGGCGGCAGGGCCGGCGTCTCGTCCGGATAGTCGGGGCCGGGCTCGACCGGCATCGGCGGCGTCTCCGGCGGGGACTGCGGTTCGATTCTGTCTGGCTGGGTGGCCATGGGGCGGGTCCTTTCGCGGGGGAGAACGATCCGGTCGGCGGCTTCGTTCCTTGGTGCCGCCCGCCGTCCGCGAAAGCCTTGACGGGAATCAAGGATCGCCCGGCCTTGCGCGCTTGCCCTTTGCCCATAGTGCCGATAAGGGCGACCCCTTCGATTTCTGGGCTTCGTCGGCTTGCGGGCGTGGCGGAATTGGTAGACGCAGCAGGTTTAGGTCCTGCCATCGCAAGATGTGGGGGTTCGAGTCCCTTCGCCCGCACCAATTTCCGCCGGATCAGGCAGCCGACCGGGCAGGGTGTTTTGAAAAAGGCTTGAGTGACATGCAGATTGTCGAGACCACCAACGAGGGTTTGAAGCGCGGCTACACCGTCAAGATCGCGGCGAAGGACATCGCCTCGAAGATCGAGGGCGAGGCGCGCAAGCTGGCGCCGCAGGTCCGCCTGCCCGGCTTCCGCCCCGGCAAGGTTCCCGCCAACCTGCTGAAGAAGATGCACGGCGCCCAGCTTCACCAGGAAGCGCTGAACACCTCGATCCGCGAGGCGATGGACAAGCTCGTCGCCGACAACAAGCTGCGCCCCGCGATGCAGCCGGACGTCTCGCTCGGCGAGGGCTACGAGGAAGGCAAGGACGCCGAGCTGAGCGTCAGCCTGGAAGTCCTGCCCCAGATCGCCGCGCCCTCGCTCGACGGGCTCAAGCTCGAAAAGCTGGTCGTGCCGGTGGCCGACGCCGAGGTCGATGAGGCCGTGCAGCGCATCGCCTCGCAGCAGAAGAGCTTCGTCGATGCCAAGAAGGGCAAGAAGGCCGAGACCGGCGACCAGGTCGTGGTCGACTTCCTCGGCAAGCTCGACGGCGTCGAGTTCGAGGGCGGCAAGGCCGAGAACCAGCCGATCGAGCTGGGCGCGGGCCGCCTGATCCCGGGCTTCGAGGAGCAGCTCGTCGGTGTCAAGGAAGGCGACGAGAAGGTCATCACCGTGACCTTCCCCGAGGACTATCCGGCCCCGAACCTCAAGGGCAAGGACGCCACCTTCGACATCACGGTCCACGCGGTGAAGGTCGCCGGCGAGACCAAGATCGACGACGATTTCGCCAAGAACCTGGGCCTTTCCGACCTGGAGCAGCTCAAGGGCCTGCTGCGCGGCCAGCTCGAGCAGGAGACCGCCGGGCTCACCCGCACCGCGATGAAGCGCGCGCTGCTCGACCAGCTCGCCGCCACCAGCGATTTCGACGTGCCGCCCTCGATGGTCGAGGCCGAGTTCCAGCAGATCTGGCAGCAGCTCGAGCATGAGGCCAGCCACGAGGAAGACCCGGCCGCCGCGCTCAAGGAGATCGAGGCCGAGAAGGACGACTACCGCGCGATCGCCGTGCGCCGGGTGCGCCTCGGCCTGCTGCTCTCCGAGATCGGCCAGGCCAACGGCGTCGAGGTCAGCCAGCAGGAGATGTCGATGCTGGTCGCCCAGGCCGCGCAGCAGTACCGCCCCGAGGACCGCCAGCGCTTTGCCGAATACGTCCAGTCCGACCCGATGGTCGCCGCCCAGCTCCGCGCGCCGCTCTATGAGGACAAGGTCGTCGACTTCCTGTTCGACAAGGCCGAGGTCAGCGAGCGCGAAGTGACCAAGGACGAGCTCCAGGCCGCGATCGAGGCCGAGGAAGACCACGTCCACGGCCCGGGCTGCGGCCACGACCACGCCGAGGCGAAGCCGGCGAAGAAGGCCGCGGCCAAGAAGCCTGCTGCCAAGAAGGAAGCCAAGGCCGAGGAAGCGCCCGCCGCCGAGGCGAAGCCGGCCGCCAAGAAGACTCCGGCCAAGAAGGCTGCGGCCAAGCCTGCTCCGAGCGAAGCCGAGGGGGCCGAAGCCGCTCCGGCCGCCGAGGCCAAGGCCGCTCCCGCCAAGAAGCCCGCGGCGAAGAAGGCTCCGGCCAAGAAGGCCTGAGCCGCCCGCAAGGATCGGGAAGGGCGGGCGCGGCGGCGTGCCCGCCCTTCGTCGTTTTCCGGCCGGGAACGCACCGCCCTGTCGATGGTTGGGTTAAGCCCCTTGAACATCCGGCAGCGGCACGCGACATAGGCCGCGCAATCACCCGCCAAAGTTTCCCAAAGGGGCCTCCATGATCGATCTGTTCGGCGCCAGTTCCGCGCAAGGCAAGTTCACCACCGATCCCGTCACCGGCGCGCTGGTGCCGATGGTCGTCGAGCAGACCAGCCGCGGCGAGCGCTCCTTCGACATCTTCAGCCGCCTGCTGCGCGAGCGCATCGTCTTCGTCACCGGCGAGGTCGAGGACCAGATGGCCGCGCTGATCACCGCCCAGCTCCTGTTCCTGGAGAGCGAGAATCCGTCCAAGGACATCTCGATGTACATCAACTCGCCGGGCGGCGTGGTCACGGCCGGCATGGCGATCCACGACACCATGCAGTACATCCGCCCGCGCGTCTCGACCGTCTGCATCGGCCAGGCCGCCTCGATGGGCTCCTTCCTCCTCGCCGCGGGCGAGCCGGGGATGCGCATCGCCTTGCCGAACGCGCGGATAATGGTCCACCAGCCCTCGGGCGGCGCCCGCGGCATGGCCTCGGACATCGAGATCCAGGCGCGCGAGATCCTGCGCATCCGCAAGCGGATGAACGATCTCTACGTGAAGTACACCGGCCGCAACCTCGACGAGATCGAGAAGGCGATGGACCGCGACACCTTCCTCGAGGCCGAGGAAGCCAAGGCTTTCGGCCTGGTCGACAAGGTGTTCGAAAGCCGGCCTTCGACCGATCAGGTGGGCGAGGCGACCGGCTCGGGCGGCGCGCCCGAATGATTCTCCCCGGCGCTTCAGGGCTCCGAAAGGAACGCCTGCTACAGCGCCGGGATTGATTAAACCGCCCGCGGGGCTAGGATTACGAGTCCCGCCCCAAGGGGCGTTCAGGAAGAAGCATGACCAAACTCAGTGGATCCGACGCGAAGAGCACCCTCTACTGCAGCTTCTGCGGCAAGTCGCAGCATGAGGTGCGCAAGCTCATTGCCGGGCCGACCGTGTTCATCTGCGATG
>CALLNA010000029.1 GCA_938005655.1 uncultured Novosphingobium sp. | reverse complement strand
CCCAGGGCGCGCAGGTGATCTACGATCCGGTCGGCGGCGACTACTGCGATCCGGCGATCCGCTGCATCGGCTGGGAAGGGCGCTATCTGGTGATCGGCTTCACCGCCGGCATCCCGCGCCTGCCGCTGAACCTCACCCTGCTCAAGAGCTGCGACGTGCGCGGCGTGTTCTGGGGCGGCTTCACGGAGCGCGATCCGGAGCGCAACCGCGACAACGTCGAGCGGCTGTTCGGCTGGCTCCAGGAGGGTCGCATCCGTCCGCGCATCGCCCGGCGCTTCACCCTGGAGCAGGGCGGCGAGGCGATCGACTGGCTGCGCCGCCGCGAGGCCGTGGGAAAAGCGGTGATCGTGAATGGGGAGTAGCTGAGGGGTAGTACCCAACCTGCCAGTCTCGTCACCCTGAACTTGTTTCAGGGTCCATGGTGCAGCCTCTCCTGAACAGGGGCGGCCGCGTTATCTCGGTAGTGTGGCCCCATGGATGCTGAAACGAGTTCAGCATGACGAATGAATGAAAGGGCAGCGCCCTCCGTATCATCCCACCCGCAACAGCGCCGCGAGGTCGGCGGCGGGCACGTTCTCCAGGTCCAGCACCGCGTCGCGGATCGCTTCGGCCTGGCTCGTAGGGATCGCCAGGCTGGCCGAGGCGAGGAACTTCTCCGCCACGGCCCCGGCGGTCATCGCCCGTTCGCCCGCGCCGCTGTTGATCCGCACGTGGCGCTTGAGCACGCGCCCGTCGGCCAGGGTCACGGCGACGCCGCCCGAGAAATAGGTTGGGAAGGCGGTGTCCGGATCGGCATGGCACGTCACCCGCTGCGCGAGGGCGCGCGCGCCGGGGTGGGCGAGGGCCTCGGGCAGCAGGTCGGGCAGGCCGAAGCGGCCTTCGAGCAGGCAATAGGCGATCACGAACTGGGCGCTGAACTTGGCCTCATAGTCGGTGGTCGGGCGCTCCTTGGCCTCGGCCGGCTCGGCGATGATGTGGAGCGTCGGCTCGGCCAGGTAGGCGTCGACCGAGACGATCTCCGCTCCCCCGATCTCCTCGCGCAGGGCGATCGCCGCGTCGGCGCAGCCGTGGATGAAGTGGCAGACCGGATAGGGCTTGAGCGCGGTCTCGCCGAAGTGCCAGACCTCGCCGAGGCCGGCGGTCAGCCGGTCGAGCTTGGCCGGCTCGTGCAGGTGTGTGGCGAACAGGCCGAACTTGCCCTCGTAGGGCCGCGTCGGGCCCTTGAAGCCGGTCTGGGCGAGGCAGGCCGCGGTGATCCCCGCGACCGCGCCCCAGCCGGGGTGGAAGCGCTTGGTCCAGGCGCCTTCCTCGAGGAAGACCTGGATGCCCGAGGCGGTGCTGCCGGCGATGCCCTGGGCCGCGGTGATCTGCTCCGCGGTCAGGCCGAGCAGGCGCCCCGCGGTCACGGCGCTGGCGAAGTGCGAGACCACGCCGGTCGCGTGGTAGCCGACATGGTGGAAGCCGCCGTCGACGGCGAGGCCGATGCGGATGCCGGTCTCCGCGCCCGCGAGGAAGGCGGCGAGCAGGTCGCCGCCGCTCGCGCCCCGGGCCTCGCCGAGCGAGAGCGCGACGGGCAGGGCGGTGGAGGTCGGGTGGATGATCGAGGCGAGGTGGGTGTCGTCGAAGTCGAGGCCGTGGATCAGCACGCCGTTGATCATGGCCGCGTCACGCCCCCCCATCAATTCCGGCCGGCCGATGATCGAGCAGGCGCAGGCCGCGCCGCCGCCGAGGCCGCCCAGCGCGACTCCGCCCGCCACCGCGCGCTTGCCGTAGTCGTAGGCGTTCGAGGCGAGACCGAGCCCGAGTCCGTCGAGAATATGCAATTTCGCCCGCTCGATCACCGGGGCCGGCACATCGCCCAGACGGAAATCGGCTGAAAACGCGGCGATCTGTTGCGCGGCGGACAGTTCGGGCATGGAAGGACCTTCCAGATAATGCATTATCGTGTATCGCCTGACGGCGACCCCCGGCTCCTGACAGTTGCCTGCAAAATGGTCAACTGTTGACAGTTTGGCGCTGGGGCGGGAATGGACCTGCAAAGGAAGGACATCATGGCTCACACCTACCAGCTCTTCATCGACGGCAAGTGGCGCGACGCCGCGGACGGTGCGACCATGCCCGCGATCAACCCCTACAACCAGGAGGTCCACGCCCAGGTCCCCATCGCCACCACGGCCGACGTCGAGGAGGCGGTCCAGGCCGCGCGCCGGGCCTTCGCCACGACCTGGTCCAAGACCACGCCGGGCGAGCGGGCCAGGCTGCTCAACAAGGTCGCCGACCTGCTTGACGCCGACGCGGACCGCATGGCCGTGCTGGAGACCACCGACAACGGCAAGGTGATCCGCGAGACCGGCAGCCAGATGGGCTATGCCGCGCGGATCTTCCGCTACTACGCCGCCTGGGCCGACAAGCTGCACGGCGACGTCGTGCCGCTCGATCAGAAGGACACGCTCGATCTGGCGATCCGGGTGCCCTACGGCGTGGTCGCCTGCGTGACCGCGTGGAACTCGCCGGTCGCGATCCTCACCAACACGCTGCCCGCCGCGCTGGCGGCCGGCAACTGCGTGATCGTCAAGCCGAGCGAGCACGCCTCGACCACCACGCTGGAGATGGCCAGGCTGTGCGAGGCGGCCGGCTTCCCGGCGGGCGTCGTCCAGGTCGTGACCGGCGCGGGCGAGGTCGGCGCTGCGCTGACCGGCAGCAAGGGCATCGACAAGATCAGCTTCACTGGCAGTCCGGGGGTCGGTCGGATGATCGGCTCGGTCGCGGGCGGGAACCTCAAGCCGGTGACGATGGAGCTGGGCGGCAAGAGCCCCAACATCGTCTTCGACGACGCCGACTTCGACCGCGCCCTGGTCGGCGCGCTCGCCGGCATCTTCGGCGCGACCGGACAGACCTGCATCGCCGGCTCGCGCCTGCTGGTCCAGCGCGGCATCTACGACCGCATGGTCGAAGGACTGGCCAAGCGCGCCGCGCAGATCGTCATGGGCGACCCGCGCCTGCCCGAGACCGAGATGGGCACCGCCGCCAACGAGCCGCAGTTCAACAAGATCCTCTCGTTCATCGACGCCGCGAAGGGCGACGGCGCGCGGCTGGTGGCGGGCGGCGGCCGCGCCGACGGGCCGGGGCTGGACAAGGGCTTCTTCATCCAGCCGACGATCTTCGCCGACGTCCGCAACGACATGAAGGTGGCGGCCGAGGAGATCTTCGGCCCGGTCCTCTCGATCATCCCCTTCACCGAGGAGGAGGAAGCGGTCCAGATCGCCAACGACACGCCCTACGGCCTCGCCAGCGGCGTCTGGTCGGAGAACATCGGCCGCTGCCTGCGGCTGACCCGCGCGATCCAGAGCGGCGTCGTCTGGGTCAACACCTACCGCGTCGCCGCGCCCCAGGCGCCGTTCGGCGGCATGAAGGATTCGGGCTACGGCCGCGTCCGCGGCGAGGCCGGCATCCTGGAGTTCACCCAGACCAAGAACGTGTTCATCGACTTCTCGGGCGACAAGCGCGATCCGTTCTCGATGAAGTTCTAGGAGCGTGATCTGAATCCCCCTCCTTCCCGGGAGGGGATTATGTGGTTTGCAAATCCGGCGGCCGAATGACCGGGACGGGGTGGGAAGCGGAAGGCCACCCACGAATCTCGTCGCCCCGGACTTGATCCGGGACCCCGCTTCTTTATGCGCAACGCTGGAAAAGGAAAGCGGGACCCCGGATCAAGTCCGGGGTGACGAACGGGTGGGAACATCTGCTAGGTTGGACTTGCAAACGACATAATCCCCTTCCCGGAGGAGGGGGCGGTTCAATCCAGCGTCCTGGTCCGCCCCATAGGCGCGGGGCCGGTTTCCGCCTCGCCTTCGGCCGCGAGCTGTTCCTCCACGTAGCGCCGGGCGTGGCGCAGGTGTTCGCGCATCGCCTGCTCGGCGGCGACCGGATCGCGGCGCTCCAGCGCGGTGACGATGGCGCGGTGCTCCCGGAGTACCTGGGCCGCGCGGCCGGGCTTGGGCCGCGCCTTGTGGCGATAGACGCGCAGCAGGTAGTGGAGATCGCCGGACAGCATCTGGATCAGCCGGGCGTTGCCGCTGCCGGCGACGATGCTGAAATGGAAGTCCAGGTTCTTCTCTTCGTGGTAGTAGCCGGTGTTCTCCTGGACGCTCTTCTGCTTCTCGTGGCCGTCCAGCATCCGCTTCAGCGCGGCGATCTCGGCGTCGGGCATGTTGCGCGCGGCGAGGCTGCACGCCAGCCCTTCCAGCGCCTCGCGCACCTGCAGGATCTCGTTGAGGTCCTGGAGCGAGAGCTGCTTGACGCGGACGCCGATGTTCGGCGTCCGCTCCAGCAGCTTGCGCCCCTCGAGCCGGCGGATCGCCTCGCGCAAGGGACCCCGGCTTACTCCGAGCGAGGCGGCGAGGCCCTGCTCGGAGAGCTTCGCCCCCGGCTCGAGCTGGCCCGAGATGATCGCCGCCTCCAGCCGCTCGGCGACCACGTCGACGAGCGATTGCGCCTGTACCTTGGTATCGAGGGTCCCCGCCATGCGGCGCTCTTAGCCTGCCTCAGGCGGCCTTGGCCAGCAGTCCCGCGTTCTTGCCGGAAAGCCGCCCGAAGACCGAGCCGTTGAGCAGGCCCGTGCCGCCCGGGTAGTTCTGGTAGAACAGCCCGCCGACCAGCTCGCCTGCCGCGTAGAGGCCGGGGATCGGCTTGTCGACGAGGTCGAGCACGCGGCCATCGGTGTCGATCTTGAGCCCGCCGAAGGTGAAGGTGATGCCGCAGGTCACGACATAGCCGTGGAACGGCCCGGTATCGATCGGCAGCGCCCAGTTGGACTTGGGCACGGCGAGGCCCTTGGTGCCGACGCCGTCGAGGATCGAGGGGTTGTAGGTCGTCCCGAAGGCGCCTTCGGGGCAGGCGGCGTTGAACTCGGCGATGGTCTTCTTCAGGCCCTCGACGTCGATGTCCAGCTTCTCGGCCAGCTCCTCGATGGTGTCGGCGGTGGCCTTCGTCACCTCGCGGATGCGATATTCGTCGCGGACGTTGTCGTGGGTCTTGGCGTCGAAGATCTGCACCGCGGCGCGCTGCGGCTGCTTCATCACTTCCTTGCCGTACTTGGCATAGGTGTGATTGCGGTAGTCCGCGCCCTCGTCGATGAAGCGCTCGCCCTTGAGGTTGACGACGATGCCGATCGGGTAGGAATGCTTCTGGAAGTTGTCGAGGATCACGCGGTCGCCATAGGGCGGGGCCGAGATGTCCCACTGCACCGCGTGGCACGACGACCAGCCGCCGTGCGGCCGTGCGCCGATCTTGAGCGCGGCGTTGATGCCGTCGCCGGTGTTGTGCTGGGTCCCGCGCACGCGGCACAGCTCCCAGCCCTGGCCGAGGTAGCGCACGCGCATCTCGGGGTTCGATTCGAAGCCCCCGCAGGCCAGGACCACGGCCTTGGCGGACAGGTTCTCATAGCCGTTGGGGCCGAAGGCGCGCACGCCGGTCACGGCGCCGCTCTCGTCCTGGATCAGTTCGCGCAGGCCGGTCTCGTAGCGGATGGTGATGCCCATGCGCTCGCAGGCCTGGACCAGCATGTCGACCAGGCCCCAGCCGCCGCCGACCGCCTCGATGTTCACGCCGCCGTAGAAGTGGTGCTTGCCCTCGATCTTGAAGGACTGGCGGCCGAACATCGGGATGAAGCGGATCTTGTGGCCGCGCATCCAGCGCATCGTCTCGCGCGAGCGGCCGATCAGGATGCGGCCCAGCTCCTCGTCGGCCTGATGCTCGGTGATCCGCATCAGGATTTCCATGAACTGCTCCTCGCTGAGCGGGGGCAGGTTGCCGATCGATTCGTATTCGCCCGGGGTCATGTCGTCGAGGATGTCGGTCCGCAGGTCCTCGACGCCGTCATGGCAGAAGCGGAAGCCGCCGGCGGTGAAGGTCGAGTTGCCGCCGCGGTCCTCCAGCGTGGCCTTCTCCAGCACCAGCACCTTGACGCCCTGCTCGGCCGCCGAAAGCGCCGCGCAAAGGGCGGCGTTGCCTGCTCCCACGATGATGACGTCCCAAGCTTCGTCGGCCACGGGCCAGCTCCCTAGTTGATGAAACACAATGCCCGGCGCGGGTAGCGCCGGGCAGGCCAAACTGTCAACAGTTTACAGATAGGCGAGGGTGAATCCTCCCCGCAAGCGGGGAGGGGGACCATCCGCAGGATGGTGGAGGGGGCTATCCTCCTGGTGCATCCTCGCTGGCGCGCCCGGCGGAGAACCCCCTCCGTCAGCCTCGGCTGTCACCTCCCCGCAAGCGGGGAGGATCGGGGAATCACCCCTCCTGCGCCTCGATCCAGTCGATCAGGCGGCGGATGCCGTCCTCGACGCTGACCTGCGGTTCCCAGCCGATCATCGCCTTGATCTTCTCGCGGCTCAGCTTGAGCGAGGCGCTGGAAGTCGCCTTCACCGCGCCGGCATCGTCGGCGTAGAGCGGCTGGAGGTCGCTGCCGGTGATCTCCAGCAGGATCTCGGCGATGCGCTTCACCGTGGTCTCGACTCCGGAGACCACGTTGAACACCTCGGCGGTCGCGTCGGAGGCCATGGCCATCACGTTGGCGCGGGCGACGTCGGCGACGTGGATGTAGTCGTGGACCTCGCTGCCGTCGCCGGGCAGGGTCGGCCGCTCGCCGCGGCGGATCTTGTCGTAGTTCTGGATGATGTAGAGCGCGTTGACCCCGCGGTAGTGCTGGCGCTCGCCATAGACGGTGGAATAGCGCAGGGCGACGGCGTCGACCCCGTGCTTCTGGCTGTAGAGCTTGCACAGCGCCTCGCCGATCAGCTTGGTGCAGGAATAGAGCATCGAGCCGGGCTGGTAGGAGGCGAGGTTGGCGGGGAAGGTCTCGTCGATCACCGCGTCGCCTTCGGGCTCGCCGTAGGCGGCGATCGAGGAGGAGAAGACCACCTTCTTGACGTCCGCATAGCGGCAGGCCTCGAACGCGTTGACCTGGCCCTCGACGGTGACCGCGAGGCCGAGCGGCGGGTTCTGGCTCAGCGGCAGGGTCAGGAAGCCGGCGATGGCGAAGACGCCGTCGGCGCCTTTGAACGCGTCGAACAGCTCGTTGATCCGCAGGATGTCGCCCTTGAGCAGCTTGACCCGGGGATCGTCGGCGAGGTGCCCGACCGTCTCGGGCGTGCCGAGCGAGAAGTTGTCGAGCAGCACGACCTCGCGCGCGCCCTCTGCGAGAAGCCGATCGGCGACATGCGAGCCGATCAGGCTCGCGCCGCCGGTGATGACGAAGCGTCCACCGGAGATATCCATGGGAGGTCTCTGCGGGGGAGGGCGCAAACTGTCAACAGTTGACTAGTTGGTCGTTGGCCGACACGGGCAACGATTCCGCTTGACATTTAAAACCATATCGGTTATACGCGCCCCCGTCGGTTCGGCGGATGGCAACGCCGCTGCCGACAAGCGGCGGGTGCGGGAGGCGGCAGGCCTTCGTCTCCTTGTCTCCCGCGATCACGGCCGGCGCGCTTCAGCGGACCTGAAGTGGCCGCATCCCTTGCGAGGACCTTGTCCGGAAGGCGGCAGCTTGCGAGCCCGCCCCGCCTTCCCGTCCTTGCTATCCCAGGGCCGAGCCGGCGGGTTTCAGGTGTGCCCCGCCAGCCGTTCGCAGCAATTCATGCCGAGCCAAGCCTGTCAGGTTCAGGCAAATCCGCGCCGGCCGTAGCCCGTCCGCGTTTTCTTCCTCCCGGCGTTACCCCGCATTCGCCAGCGGGCGATGAGGCGCGCCTGGCGCGCCGGCCTCTCCTTCCCCTCCCACACTCGTCGCCCCGGACTTGATCCGGGGCCACGCTTCTTCGTGCGCGACGTCGGAAAAGAAAGCGGGACCCCGGGTCAAGCCCGGGGTGACGAACGGGATGGGATGTCGCTGCCGCCTAAAAAAAGGGACGGACCTTGAAGCGCCTTACATCAGTCCCGCGGTCTCCGCCAGCAGCCACAGGCCGATCGCCAGGAACAGCAGCGCCGCCGCGGTCCGGACCACGTTCAGCGGCACCCGCTTGATCAGCGCGTTGCCGAGGAACACCGCCGGCACGTTGGCGATCATCATGCCGAGCGTCGTGCCGAGCATGACCTGGACCACGCTGTGGAAGCGCGCGCCCAGCGCGATCGTGGCGAGCTGGGTCTTGTCGCCCATCTCGACCAGGAAGAACGAGATCAGGGTGGTGACGAAGACGCCGAAGCGGGCGGGCCTGGCTTCCTCCGCCTCGTCGAACTTGTCGGGGATCAGCGTCCAGCCGGCCATGACGATGAACGAGGCGGCGACCAGGTAGCGGAACCACCTGCCGTCGAGGAAGACCGCCGCCTGCTCGCCGACCAGCGCGGCGAGGAAGTGGTTGGCGAGCGTCGCGGCGAGGATGCCGAGCACGATCGGCACGGGCCGCTTGAACCGCGTGGCGAGGACGATGGCCAGCAGTTGCGTCTTGTCGCCGATCTCGGCGAGGGCGACGACCGCGGTGGAGGTGAGCATGGCTTCCAAGGGACGTTTCTCCGGGCCGGGCGACAGACAAGACAACGGCATCGCGCATCCCCCGGCCGGTGGAGGCGCCATGCCATTGGTCTCGCCCGAACGGAACCCCGTCCCCCCTGCGCCACGGCCTCTCGACCGAGTATGTTGACGCAAGGGCCCGCCCGCAGGCGGCTGGCTACTCCCCAGATGACGGAAGGGGCGGTAGCCGCACCATGCGCCGGGCGCAAGCGGTCAGTGCCGCGCGGCGAACCGCGCCAGCTCGCCGATATGGCGCGCGATCGCCTCCATCGAGTGGAACACCCCTTCGAGCCGCCCGGTCACGCCCGCCGCGAACTCGGTGACGCCGGCCTCCAGCATCGCCGGGACGTGGGAGAACATCCGCGCGTAGTCGAGCGCGCCGCC
>CALLNA010000028.1 GCA_938005655.1 uncultured Novosphingobium sp. | reverse complement strand
CACCTCGACCCCCGCTCCGCCGGTGATCCGGCGCACCTCGGCCGCCAGCTCCTCGAAGGGGCAGGACAAGCGGTGGTCGGCCGCGACTCCGGCGATCTTCTCGGGCGAGCCGGCATGGGCGATCACCGTGACGCCCTTGTCGCGCAGCCAGGGCACCAGGATCGAGCCGACGCCGCCCGCGGCCGAGTGGACCAGTGCCGTCCGGCCTGGCTCCAGCGCGATGGTATCTTCGGCGAGGCAACAGGCGGTGAAGCCCTTGAGCATGGTCGCGGCGGCGGTCTCGGCCGGGATGTCGCCGGGCAGGCGCACCGCGCGGTCGGCCGGGATGCGCTGGTGCGTGGCATAGGCGCCCGGCGCGCTGACGCAGCCGACTCGCTCGCCGATCGCGAAGTCCGCGACGCCTTCGCCGATCGCCGCCACCCGCCCGGCGCTTTCCGAGCCTAGGGCGAGGGGCAGCGGTGCCGGGTAGAGCCCGGTGCGGTAATAGGTGTCGATGAAGTTGAGCCCCACGGCCTCGACCGCGATCAGCAGTTCGCCCGGCCCTGGCCGGCCTGGGTCGAACGCCTCGCGCTCGATGACCTCCGGCCCGCCGAAGGCGCGGGCGACCATGCGATAGGGAGTCTCGGTCATGGGACTCGCGCTCGCTTATCCGAGGTTGGCCGCGAAGAACTCCTCGGTCCGCTTGTCGGCGAGCTTGGCCCCCGCCTCGTCGCGGCGCGCGCCGAAGGTGTCGGCGAAGCCGTGGTCAAGTCCCTCGTAGTCGTAGAGGGTGACGTGGGCGTTGCCGTCCAGCCCGTCGTGCATCGCCTTCTGCGCTGCGGCGGGGACGAAGCCGTCAGCCGTCGGCACGTGCAGCAGCAGCGGCTTGGCGATGGCGTGGCTCTCGTTCAGCATCTGGTCGATGCCGACGCCGTAGTAGCCGACCGAGGCGTCCAGGTCGGTGCGCGCCGCGGCCATGTAGGCGATCTTGCCGCCCATGCAGAAGCCGACCAGGCCGACCTTGGCCACACCCTGCTCGCGGCGGATCCAGTGGATCACCGCCTCGACATCTTGAATGCCGAGGTCGAAGTCGTGCTTCATCATGTAGCCGACCGCCTTCTGGAATTCCTCCGGCACGTCGGGGTTGAACTCAAGGCCGGGCTCCTGTCGCCAGAACACGTCGGGCGCGACGGCGAGGTAGCCCTGGGCTGCCCAGTCGTCGGCCTTCTGCTTGATCCCGGGATTGATTCCGAAGATTTCCTGGATGACGATCACCGCGCCGCGCGGTGTGCCCGCGGGCTTGACCACGTAGAGCGGGATGGAGCCTGAGCCGTCGAGGGTGGGGGCCTGGGCATTGGTCGGCATGATCGCGCTCTCCTGAATCTGTGGGCCTGAATCTGTCTGTAGGGCAAGTAAGCCCCGGCGATGGACTTTGCCAAGGCCCTGTGACAGCGTGAAGCGCGACTGTCCGGGAGGAGCAAGCGATGAAGGTGAACGTGGAGATCGATTGTACGCCGGAGGAGGCGCGGCGCTTCCTCGGCCTGCCCGACGTCAGCAAGGCCAACGAGGCCTATGTCGAGGCGATGACCAAGGCGGTGAAGGGCGTCGGCTCGATCGAGCAGCTCCAGGAAATGGCCAAGCAGATCGCGCCGATGGGCGAGATGGGGATGAAGTTCTTCCAGCAGTTCCTCCAGAGCGGGATGGGCAAGGCGAAGTAGGACCGGCGTAGCCCGCCGTCTTTTTTGCAATGACCGATAGCGATACGATCTTCGCGCTCTCCAGCGGGCCGGCACCGGCGGCGATCGCGGTGATCCGGATCAGCGGGCCGGGAGCCGCCGAGGCGCTGCGCGCGCTTGCCGGGCGCGTCCCGCCGCCGCGCCGGGCGGTCCATGCGCCCTTGCGTGATTCCGCCGGGGCGCTGCTCGACCGCGCGCTGGTGCTGTTCCTGCCCGGGCCGCACAACGCGACCGGCGAGGATACGGTCGAGCTGCACTGCCACGGCGGCCGCGCGGTGATCGCGGCGGTGGAGGAGGCGCTCGCCGCGCTGCCCGGCCTGCTCCCGGCCCGGCCGGGGGAATTCACCCGCCGCGCCTTCGCCAACGGCCGGATCGACCTGGCCGAGGCCGAGGGGCTGGCCGACCTGCTCTCGGCCGAGACCGAATTGCAGCGGCGCAGCGCCCTAGCCATGGCATCGGGCGGCTTCTCGCGGACGGTCGAGGCTTGGCGCGACCGGCTGCTGGCCTGCTCGGCCGCGCTGGAGGCCGTGCTCGATTTCGCCGACGAGGATGACGTCGCGTTGCTCCCGCCGGACTTCGCCGCGCGGATCGCGGCCCTGCGCGAGGAGCTGGCCGACTGGCTCGCCCGGCCCCGCGCCGAAGCCCTGCGCGAGGGCTTTCGGGTGGTCATCGCCGGACCACCGAATGCTGGAAAAAGCACTCTGTTCAATGCCTTGGTCGAGAGCGAGGCGGCCATCGCGACGCCCATCGCCGGGACTACCCGTGACGTCTTGACGCGCCCCGTGGCGATCGCGGGCCTGCCCTTTCTGTTCGTCGACACTGCCGGCCTGCGCGGCGAGACCGAGGACGCGATCGAGGCGATCGGCATCGCTCGGGCGCGCGATGCACTCGACCGGGCCGATCTCGTGCTGTGGCTCGGTGCCGAAGGGGAGGGGCCGGCCGAGGCCTGGGAGATCGCGGCCCAGGCCGACCGCGCGGATCACGTCGTCAAGGCCGCGCCGCGCCACGGCGTCTCGGCCGTGACCGGGGAGGGAATGGACGCCTTGCGCGCGGACCTGGTCGCTGCTGCCCGCCGGGCCATGCCCAAGCCGGGCGAGGCCGCGCTCAATGAACGCCAGCACCGGCTGCTCGGTGAGGCTGAAGCCATGCTCGCTTTCGCGGAAAGCCTGGGCGATCCGCTGCTGGTCGCCGAGCACCTGCGCCTCGCCCGCGTGGCCTTCGACGCGCTGGTGGGCCGTAGCACGACCGAGCATATGCTCGACGCGTTGTTCGGACGCTTCTGCATAGGCAAGTGAGCCGCTCATTTGAGCGGCGGCGGCAAGTGATGTTCCACGTGGAACACGCCGAGCTTTGACCCCTCTCCGCCGCTCCTGTAGAGGCGCTGGCATGGCAGCATCCTTCGACACCATCGTCATCGGCGGCGGACACGCCGGGGTCGAGGCCGCGGCGGTCGCGGCGCGGATGGGCGCGCGGGTAGCACTGGTCTCGTTCGATCTCGATGCGATCGGGGCGATGAGCTGCAACCCGGCAATCGGCGGCCTGGGCAAGGGCCATCTCGTGCGCGAGGTCGACGCCTTCGACGGGATCATCGCCCGCGCCGCCGATGCCGGCGCGATCCATTACCGGATGCTCAACCGCTCGAAGGGCAGCGCGGTCCAGGGGCCGCGCGTCCAGGCCGACCGCAAGCGGTTCAAGGCGGCGGTGCAGGGCCTGCTGCGCGGGCAGGGGGACCTGACCCTCGTCGCCGGGGAAGCGGCCGCGCTGGAGCTGGCCGGCGGCAAGGTCGCGGGAGTTGCGCTGGCGGACGGCACGGTCCTGACCGCGCCGACGGTCGTGCTGTGCACCGGCACCTTCCTCGGCGGGACCCTGTTCCGCGGCGAGGAGCGGATGACCGGCGGACGGATCGGCGAGGCTTCGGCCCAGCGCCTCGCCGCCCAACTCCGCGAGGCCAGCCTGCCGATGGCCCGGCTCAAGACCGGCACTCCGCCGCGTCTCGACGGGCGGACGATCGACTGGGCGCGGCTGGCCGAGCAGAGCTCCGACGCCGAGCCGTGGACCATGTCGCCGCTGACCCGGACCCGGACGAACCCGCAGATCTTCTGCGCGATCACCCGGACCAATGCGCGCAGCCATGACGTCATCCACGCCAACCTCCATCGCTCGCCGCTGTTCAGCGGGGCGATCGGGGCGCAGGGGCCGCGCTACTGCCCTTCGATCGAGGACAAGATTCACCGCTTCGCCGATCGTGACGGGCACCAGATCTTCCTCGAGCCCGAAGGCCTCGACACGCCCCTGGTCTATCCCAACGGGGTCAGCACCTCGCTGCCCGCCGATGTCCAGCTCGCCATGCTGCGGACGATGGAAGGGCTGGAGGCGGTCGACTTGGTCGTGCCCGGCTATGCGGTCGAGTACGACCACATCGATCCGCGCGCGCTGCGGCCGAGCCTGGAGCTGCGCGCCATTCCCGGGCTCTACTGCGCCGGACAGATCAACGGCACGACCGGCTACGAGGAAGCCGCCGCGCAGGGGCTGATCGCGGGGATGAACGCGGCGGCCGAGGTGCTGGCACGCGCGGTGCCCGCGCTCGACCGCGCCAACAGTTACATGGCGGTGATGGTCGACGACCTGACCTTGCATGGGGTGAGCGAGCCCTACCGGATGCTCACCGCGCGGGCCGAGTACCGCTTGCGGCTCCGGGCCAACAACGCCTCGACCCGGCTCACGCCGCTCGCGCTCGAACTGGGGTGCCTCGGCGCGGAGCGGCGCGAATGGTTCGCGCGGCGGATGGCGCGCAAGGATGTGCTCGAGGGCGAATTGGAGCGCGAGGTCACGGGAGCCGAGCTGGGCGCTGCCGGTCTCCCGGTGCGCGCCGACGCCGGGCGCCTGCCCTTGCGTGAATGGTTCCGCTTCGGCGGCGTCGACCTTGCCGGGCTTTCGCCGTGGATCGCCGAGGAGGCCCTGGCCGACCGCGACCTCGCGGAGGAGGTGGCCGAGGACGCGGCCTATGCGCCTTACCTCGCGCGTCAGGACAGCGAGCTGCGCGATCTGCGCGCGAGCGAGGCCCTGCCGCTCGGCGATCACTTTCCCTATGAGGCGATCCCCGGCCTGTCCCGCGAGATGGTCGAACGCCTGTCCCGCGCCCGTCCGGCGACCCTGGCGGCGGCGGGACGGGTTTCGGGAATCACCCCGGCGGCGCTCGCGGCCCTGCTGGTCCACGCCCGGCGGATCGCCGCATGATCGAAAACGAGGACCAGGCCAGGGCCTGGCTGCGCGACCTGCCCGAAGCCGATCCCGCCGCCATCGAACGCCTGGAACGGCTGGTCGCGCTGCTGGCCGAGGAGAACACGCGCCAGAACCTCGTTTCCGCCGCGAGCCTTGGCGAGGTCTGGCGCAGGCACATCGTCGACAGCGCCCAGCTTCTCACCCATGTTCCACGTGGAACGACGCCCTGGCTCGACCTCGGGACCGGCGCGGGCTTTCCGGGGCTGGTGATCGCCGCGCTTCGTCCGGACTGCGAGGTGGTCATGGTCGAATCGCGGACCCGGCGGATCGACTGGCTCGAACGGGCGCGGCAGGCGCTGGGGCTGGAGCGGGCGAGGGTAGCGGGATCGCGTCTCGAATCGGTACAGGCGTTTCCGGCGGCGGCGATCTCGGCGCGGGCCTTCGCCCCCTTGTCGCAGCTCCTCGCGCTTTCGGCGCGCTTTTCCACAAGCGACACCGTGTGGCTGTTGCCCAAGGGGCGGTCGGCGACGCAAGAATTGGCGGAGCTTTCCGGATGGTCGCATCTGTTCCACGTGGAACAATCGGTGACGGATGCGGAAGCCGGGATTATCACAGGCACGTTGCAAGGCCCGATCGCGGGCCGAGGCTCGATCAAGACCAGAGGTAAGCGCAGATGATCCGCGTCGCGATCGCCAACCAGAAGGGCGGGGTGGGGAAGACCACCACGGCGATCAACATCGCCACCGCCATGGCCGCGACCGGGTGGCGGGCCCTGCTGATCGACCTCGATCCCCAGGGCAACGCCTCGACCGGGATCGGCATCGGCGCGGCCGAGCGCGAGCTGTCGTCCTACGACATGCTGGTCGACCAGCGGCCGCTGGCCGACTGCGTGATCCCGACGCGGATTCCCGGGCTCGACATCGTCCCGGCGACGGTCGACCTCTCCGGGGCCGAGGTCGAGCTGGTCGCGGTCGAGAACCGCACCGACCGGATGCGCCAGGCGCTGGCCGGCGATACGGCGCACGACATCTGCTTCATCGATTGCCCGCCCTCGCTTGGTCTGCTGACGCTCAACGCGATGACCGCGGCCGACACCATGCTGGTGCCGCTGCAATGCGAGTTCTTCGCGCTGGAGGGCCTGAGCCAGCTCCTCCAGACGGTCGAGCGCGTCCAGCAGCGGTTCAACCCCGACCTCGGCATCATCGGCGTGGCCCTGACCATGTTCGACCGCCGCAACCGCCTGACCGACCAGGTCGCCGAGGACGTGCGCTCCTGCCTCGGCAGCCTGGTCTTCGAGACCGCGATCCCGCGCAACGTCCGCCTGTCCGAGGCGCCGAGCCACGGGCTCCCGGCGCTGGTCTACGATCATTCGTGCGCGGGCAGCCGCGCCTACATGGCGCTCGCGCGCGAGCTGATCGGGCGCCTGCCCGAGCGAAGGAAGGCCGCATGAACGACGATCCGGTGATTCGCATCTCGGTGCCCCAGATCAAGGCGGCCCTGCCGGCCGGCGGCAAGAAGAAGCCGCCCGCCCTGGGGCGCGGGCTGGATTCCCTGATGGGCGAGACGCGCCGCGAGGAGCCGCTGGTCGCGCAGCCCGGCGGCGGCGCGGAGAGCGCGGCCCGGCTGAGCGAGGGCCTGGCCCTGCTGCCCGTCGCCGCGATCGAGCCCCATCCCGAGCAGCCGCGCCGCCACTTCGACGATGCCGCGCTCGACGAGCTGGCCGCCTCGATCGCCGCGCGCGGGGTGATCCAGCCAGTGATCGTCCGTCCGCACGGGGCGGGGCGGTGGCAGCTCGTCGCCGGCGAGCGCCGCTGGCGCGCGGCGCAGCGCGCGCAGCTCCACGAGATCCCGGCCATCGTCCGCGACCTCGGCGAGCGCGAGGTCATGGCCCTGGCGCTGATCGAGAACCTCCAGCGCGAGGACCTCAATCCGATCGAGGAGGCGCGGGCCTACCAGCGCCTGGCCGACAGCGAATCGATGACCCAGGCCGAGATCGCGCGGATGGTCGACAAGTCGCGCAGCCACGTCGCCAACCTCCAGCGCCTGCTGAGCCTGCCCGAGCCGGTGATCGCCCTGGTCGAGGAGGGCCGTCTGTCGATGGGCCACGCCCGCGCGCTGATCGGCTTCGAGGATGCGGCGATCCTGGCCCAGAACGCGGTCGACCGCCGCCTCTCGGTGCGCGAGGTCGAACAGCTTGTCCGGCGCCAGACCAAGCCCGCCGCCGGCCCGCCCGGGGCGAGAGCCACTCGGCCGCCACCGCCGACATCGCCGCGGTCCAGGCCCACCTCGAGGAATATCTCGGCCTCGCGATCCGCATCAACACGGACCCCGATCCGCGCTCGGGTTCGGTGACGATCCGCTACCGGACGCTCGACCAGCTCGACCTGATCTGCCAGCGCCTGACCGGCGGAGGAATTTGAGGGCTTCTATCCTCGCATCCCACGCCCATCATGCTGAACTTGTTTCAGCATCCATGGGGTGAGGGCACGACGCAATCGGCCGTTCCGCGATAAGATGACGTTGCACCATGGACCCTGAGCCGTAGGCCAGCGCAGCTAAACGAGTTCAAGGTGACGAGACGGTTGGGGTAGAGGGCTGTATCGGGCGACTGCGCTTGGCGGATCGACAGAGGAAGTTGCGTCGCGCAACTATCCCATATCAACTAACTTATTGATATTAAATAGTTTTAACCCATACCAAGGAAGGCGCGCCCGCAGGCGCGCCTTCCGTTCAATAGGCGATGCGCTTGCTCGGCGTCATGGGCACGCGCTTGTCGTGGATCGGCACCCGCTTGTCGTGCACCACGCGGACGGGCCGCGCGCGGGGGCGGATCACGCGGCGGCGCACCGGCACTTCCTCGACGATCTCCTCGACCACTTCCTTGCACGGCTTGTTGCGCAGGACCGGGACCATGACCATCGGCACGGCATAGCCCATGTAGGCGCCGGGATAGGCGCCCGGGTAGGCCCCCGGATAGCCGTAGCCGTAGGGCATGGGCGGGGCGGGATAGCCGCAGTCGTCGTGATAGGCCGGGCCGTCGCGCCCGTCGCGGTCGCGGCGATGGTGATGACGGTCGCCGCAGCGCTCCTGCCAGTCGCCGCGCATGTGCTCCCAGCGCGGGTCCATCGGCGCGCCATAGGGCGCATAGCCGGGCGGCGGCGGGGGCGGCGGCATGTCCGCGCCCGGCGGGGGCATCGGCGGGCCGTCGTGATCGTGGGCGAGCGCCGGGCTGGCGAGCAGCGCGGCGCAGAGCAGGGCGGAAAGAGTCAGGCGCATGGACATCCCCATTCAGTCGGGCCCGTGAAGTTGCCCCCCAAGGGCCCGGGCCGAATCCGGCGTTAAGGGAAAATTTAGCATCCCGTGCGCCCCGCGACCAAGGCTTCGTCCGGGTCAATCGCGGCGCTGTCCCGAATCGGTGCAGAAGCATCCGGGTTTGCCTCGCGGCGTTGCTCGGCCTATCCCGGTGTCCATGAAACCGATCTTGCGCAAGCTCCTGATCGCCCTGGCGGTCGTCGTGGTCGTGGTGGGCGGATTCGCCTTCTGGGTCCTGCGCGGCGACCCCGCGCGGCACACCCCCGACGAGCTGTCGGGCAAGCATCCCGTGCTGGTCGAGCCCAAGAGCGAATGGATACCCAGCGTCTCGCTCGCTAGGACGATCGGCTGGGGCGCGAACGAGGCGCCCAAGGCGGCGGCGGGGCTGACCGTCTCGCGCTTCGCCGAGGGGCTCCAGCATCCGCGCACCATGCTGACCCTGTCCAACGGCGACGTGCTCGTGGCCGAGACCGGCGCGCCGCCGAACAACGCGCCGCCGGGCGTGACCGGCTTCTTCATGAGGCTGTTCATGGGCCGGGTCGGCGCGGGCGAGGCCTCGCCCAACCGCATCGTCCTGCTGCGCGACGCCGACGGCGACGGGAAGGCGGAAAGCCGCTTCGTCCTGCGCGAGCAGGATCTGGCCTCGCCCTCGGGCATGGCCTGGGCCGACGGCAAGCTCTACGTCGCCAACCACGACGCCATCCTCGCCTTCGACTTCGTGCCCGGGGCCACGGCGCTGACCGGCAAGCCGGTCAAGCTGATGGACCTGCCGGGCAGCGGCAATCACTGGATGCGCAACCTGACGCTGAGCCCGGACGGCAAGCTGCTCTACGTCGCGGTAGGCTCGGCCTCGAACATCGGCGAGCGCGGGATGGATGCCGAGAAGGGCCGCGCGGCGATCTGGGAATACGACCTCGCCACCCGCCGCGCGCGCCAATATGCCAACGGGATGCGCAATCCCAACGGTATGGCCTGGAACCCCTCGACCGGCGAGCTGTGGGCCGTGGTCAACGAGCGCGACCAGCTCGGGCCGGACCTGGTGCCCGACTACCTGACCAACGTCCCGGTCGGCGCGCAGTACGGCTGGCCCTGGGTCTACTGGAAGGACAAGCTCGACGAGCGGGTCGAGACCTACATGCCCGAGTACCTGACCGAATATACCCGCAAGCCCGAATATGGCCTGGGCGCCCACGTCGCCCCGCTCGGCCTGCTGTTCGCCACCGGCGGGCAGCGCCTCGGCGAGCAGTTCGCCAACGGGGCCTTCATCGCCCGGCACGGCTCGTGGAACCGCAAGCCGCTGGCCGGCTACGACGTGGTCTTCGTGCGGTTCGACGCCAACGGCAATCCGCAGGGCCTGCCGGTCCCGCTGCTGACCGGCTTCCTCACCGGCAAGGGCGACACCCACGGCCGCCCGACCTGGCTCGCTTGGGACAAGGGCGGGGCGCTGCTCGTCTCCGACGACACGGCGGGGATCATCTGGCGGGTGATCGCGCCCGGCGCCGCGCCCTCGGCCGCGCCCAAGCCGGTCGTCGCCGACCACATGCCGCCGAGCAAGGAGCTGATCGATCCGACCAAGCCCATGACCATGGAGCTTGGCCAGATCACCGAGCACCGGATGCCCTGAGGGTCCTGACCCTGGGGGCTAAAGCGTCTTCCCCGCGCGCCCGGCCAGTTCCGTGACGTAGTGCCAGGCGACGCGTCCCGAGCGCGCGCCGCGGCGGCGCGACCATTCGAGGGCGTCGGCCGGCTCCCACGCCAGCCCGAGCTGCTCGGCATAGCCGCCGATGATCGCCAGGTAGTCGTCCTGGCTGCAATTGTGGAAGCCGATCGACAGGCCGAAGCGGTCGGCCAGGGCGAGCTTGTCGTCGACCGCGTCGCGCGGATTGATCGGATCGTCCTGCTCGCTGAGGTGCCGGGCGACGATCGCCCGGCGGTTCGAGGTGACGGCCAGGCGGACGTTGCCCGGCCGCGCCTCGACCCCGCCTTCCAGCCAGGAGCGCAGCGCGCGGGGCCCCGCGCCGTCGCTGTCCTCGAAGCCGAGGTCGTCGATGAACACCAGGAAGCGGCGCTCGACCTGGGCGAGCGTGGCGAACAGGCCGGCGAGGGTGGCCAGCGCGTCGGGCGCGACCTGGACCAGAGCGATCGCGCCGGGATGGGCGGCCTGGGCCGCCGCGATGGAGGCGCGGAGCAGGGCGGACTTGCCCATGCCGCGGCTGCCCCAGAGCAGCATGTCGTGCGCGGCGTGGCCGGCGGCGAGGCGGCTCACGTTGGCCGTCACCGTCTCCTTCTGCGCGTCGATCCCGCGCAGCAGGGCGAGCGCCGGGGCCTCGATCCGCGCCACCGCGCGCGCCGTGGTCCCGTCCCAGACATAGGCGGGGGCGCCCAGCCAGTCGGCCGGGGCCAGGCGCGGCGGGGCCAGGCGCTCGAGCGCGTCGGCGATACGGGTGAGCAGGTGGTCTTGATCGGTCACGAGGTCAGGCTCTCCGT
>CALLNA010000027.1 GCA_938005655.1 uncultured Novosphingobium sp. | reverse complement strand
CGCCGACATCGCTCCCGCCGCCCTGGCCGAGCCGGTCGCCCGCCGCTGTGAAGCCGAGCAGCGGCACGAAGGCCACGTCGGGAAACAGCTCCTCCGCCTCGGCTGCCGGCTGGAGGTGGCGGTGCGGCCCGATCTCCAGCCCCGCGTCGTCGTAGGGATCGCGCCATTCGCGAAAGCGCATCGGCGCGGCGCGGTCGGCGAACCAGGGCAGGGCAATCCGGCGCCCGTTCTCAGACAGCCACTTGGCATAGCCGCGGGTCGGCGCCTCGCTGGCGAGAGCGTGATAGAGCCCGACCGTGGTCCCTTCGGGCACCAGCGCGGCGACCGGGGCGGGAGGGCGCAGGAACAGCAGGCTCCTGGTCGCCTGGGGCAGGGCGGCGACATGGGCCCGGCGCCGCGCCCGCAGGTCCTCGCGCAGCTTCTGCTTGTCCTTCACGGGGAGTCCTCAAGTCGGGGGAAGGGGTGACGGGCCCACCATGGGTCGTTGCCGGGAAATCCTCTGACGCCTTCACGTCAGGTGGGGACCATGTATTCCAGGCCAGGGCCCGGACAGGGACAGCCCCCTTGGATTGCTTATAGCCTCAGGGATGTTCGAACGGCTCGTGCCGGGCAGACCCCGTCGCCGCCCCATTTAGGCGCTGGGGCCTCAGCGCTCAAGGTGCGAGGCGAGATTTTCCAGGCGATTGGCGATCGCCTCCAGCCGTTCGGGATCGATGGCGAGGCCGGCGGCGTCGTAGGGAACGGGATCGGGCGTCGCGTAGGGGCTCTCTGCGGGCGGCGGCGGGGCGGCCGGGGCCGGCGTGCCGGACTTCAGCTCGAACACCTCGTCGGCGAGCAGCAGCGCGGCGAACAGCAGGTTCCGCGTCTCGTTCTGTCCGGCGGCGCCCATGGTGGCGAGCTTGGCGTCGATCATCGCGCCGAGCTCGGCGATATGGTCTTCCTCGCCCGTCGCGCAGTTGACGGTATAGGTGCGACCGCCGACGAGCAGGGCGACGTTACTCATCGCCCGTCTCCGCCTGGCTGGCGATCAGCGCGTCGAGCTGTTCGAGCGAGCGGCTGACCGCGTCGCGCAGGCGCTCGTGGCGTTCCTCCCAGGCGGCGGAGTCATCGCCGCGGGCGATTTCGCTGTGCCGCGCGACCGCTTCTATGCGTGCCAGTGCGGCTTCGATCCTGCTGAGCGCAGCCTCGGATTTGCCCCCGTCCATCGGGTTACGGTAGCGTAAAACCCCGCCAGCGCAAAGCCTTGCCCGGTGAACCTGCGGAGCCGTCCCCGATCGGCGCGGAAAATCGCTGTTTCGCCCGCACTTGCCCCCGCCGGACCCCGCGGCCTTGACGGGGGGGCGACCGTGCCTAAAGGGAAGCCCAACGAATCGACCGCACACTGCGGCCTTCCGGAGCCCTGACCTCGATGAGCCTCGATCCCGCCCGCCTGGGCCCCATGGCCAATGCCATCCGCGCCCTGTCGATGGATGCGGTGCAGCAGGCGAACAGCGGCCACCCCGGCATGCCGATGGGCATGGCCGACGTCGCGACCGTCCTCTATTCGAAGTACCTCAAGTTCGATCCGGCCGATCCCGCCTGGCCCGACCGCGACCGCTTCGTGCTCTCGGCCGGCCACGGCTCGATGCTGATCTACTCGCTCCTGCATCTCACCGGCTATGCCCGGCCGACGATGGAGGACATCCGCAACTTCCGCCAGCTCGGCAGCCCCTGCGCCGGCCACCCGGAGAACTTCGAGCTTGCCGGCGTCGAGTGCACCACCGGCCCGCTGGGCCAGGGCCTGGCGATGGCGGTCGGCATGGCCATGGCCGAGCGGCACCTCAACGCCCAGTTCGGCGACGACCTGGTCGACCACCGGACCTGGGTGATCGCCGGCGACGGCTGCCTGATGGAAGGCATCAACCACGAGGCGGTGGGCCTCGCCGGGCACCTCAAGCTCGGCCGGATGATCGTGCTGTGGGACGACAACCGCATCACCATCGACGGCGACACCGACCTGTCGACCAGCGAGGACGTGCCCGCGCGCTACCGCGCCGCCGGCTGGCATACCGAGGCCTGCGATGGCCACGACCCCGCCGACATCGCCCGCGCCATCGATGCGGCGCTGGCTGACGGCCGGCCCTCGCTGGTGGCTTGCCGCACGATCATCGGCAAGGGCGCGCCCAACAAGCAGGGCAGCCACAACGTCCACGGCGCGCCGCTCGGCGCCGAGGAGATCGCCGCCACTCGTGCCGCGCTCGGCTGGACCGCCGCGCCGTTCGAGATTCCCGCCGACATCCTCGCCGATTGGCGCTCGCTGGGCGCCAGGGGCGCCGAGGCCCACGCCGCCTGGGAGGCCCGCGCCGCCGGGAACGCGCAAGCGCCCGAGCTGCTCCGCCGCATGGCCGGCCAGCTTCCCGACGGCGACGAGGCAGGCAAGGTCTTCGCCGACTGGCTGACCCAGTCGCAGAAGGTCGCGACCCGCAAGGCGTCGGAGATGGCGCTGGAAGTCCTGACCCCGGCGATCCCGGAGATGGTCGGCGGCTCGGCCGACCTCACCGGCTCGAACAACACCAAGACCCAGGCGACCGGCCCGGTCTCGCCCGCGAACTACCGTGGCCGCTACGTCTATTGGTGCATCCGCGAGCTCGGCATGGCCGCGG
>CALLNA010000026.1 GCA_938005655.1 uncultured Novosphingobium sp. | reverse complement strand
GGGTGTGGAACAGCGCCTTGTCGCGGAACTGGTACTTGTCGGCGATCGACTGGATGTAGTCGTAGATTTCCTTGCCGTCGGAGAACTTCTTGGACGGCATGAAGCCGGTCTCTTCGAGCAGCGGCAGGTAGCAATAGGCGTCGTTGTCGCACTGGATGCCCGGGTAGCGGTTCCAGTACCAGGTGCCGCCGAAGTTGCCGGCATGGTCGATGTTGCGGAAGTTCGTCACCCCCGCCTGGGTCAGGTGATAGGCGGAGAGGATGCCGGTCCAGCCGCCGCCGAGGATCGCGACGTCGAGGTCCTCGCTGATCCCGTCGCGCGGGACGACCGGGGTGAACGGATCATGCTCGTAGGTGTCGTGGGTCAGCGTGTCGGTCGGCGGGGCGTACTGCTCGCCGCCTTCGGGGCGCAGGCGCTTGTCGCGCTCCTGGCGGTACTTCTCCTTGAGCGCCGGGATATCGATCTCTTCCGGCGGCGGAACGGCACTGAGCTGACAAACGGTCATTGGCATCTTCCCAACAAGGCATCGAATCGGCTGGCAAGGCCGTAGAGGAATTTCCGCCACAGGCAAAAGCCGCAGCATGCCGATAGCGGCTGAGCGATGAGCTGTACATCTGTTCAGCACAAAGACAAGCGGACGCCGCGCCCCCGGTCGGAGGCCGGACGGAGGCGCGGGCGGCGGCGCTCCGACGGCGACGAAGCGCCGCCGGGCCGCCCGCCTCAGTCGTTGCGGCCCTCCGCCTTGCGCGGGGCGCCGATCCCCATGAACTTGGCGAGGTTCATGTGGAGGCTGGCGACCGAGCGCTCCATGTAGGGGTTCGGTTGCGCGCCGCGGAAGCCTACGTTCTTCATGCCCTGCTGGACCGCGGCCATGTTATTGAAGTCCTGCTGGAGGACCGGCGGCCAGTCCTGCGGCTCGGTATAGGTCCACTCGGTCTCAGGCGCCTCGCCCTCCGGCCACAGCTCATAGACCGCCGCCTCGAAGATGCAGTGGTCGGCATCGCCCAGCTTGTAGGGCCGCGCCTGGTAGCAGAGCATGTTGTTAACCGCATGGCCGATCTGGAAGTTCGGGAAGATCTGCCAGGCGGTGCCGGCCTGGGCGGTATGGGTGGGATCGACCGTGGGCCAGATCACGCCGCGCGCCGCGTCCTCGGCCTTGGCGGTCTGGATCCAGTAGGCCGAAACCTCGGCCGCCGGCGTCCCCTCGGGCAGTTCGTCGGCGAGGCGGTTGGCGACGTCGACCAGGGTCCGCGTCGTGTTGGTGTTGGCGTTCTCCCAGGTGAAGTTCTGCATCTCGGCGGTCGACAGGCGCGCGTCGCCGATGCCGAGGCGCAGCTTGCCGCTATCCTCCTCCTGGCCCTTGGGCGCTTCGTAGCCGATGTTGCTGTGCAGCTTCTGGTTGCGCGCCCAGCCGCGGAACTGGCCGAACTCCATGAACTCGGGGTGCGTGGTGTTGACGTGGTAGGTCTCGCAGAAGGCCTCCATCGCGACCTTCCAGTTGCACTCGAACACTACCCACTTGCGCCAGCGCGGGCGCATGTTCTGGAGCTGGTAGGGTTCCAGCATCCGCGCGGCGGGGTCGAGGTATTCGCTCAAGGGGCCGCTCTCGGGATCGAGGTTGATCCACAGCCAGCCGCCCCAGGTATCGACCTTGACCGTGCCGAGATCGGCGCGGCCACCGCAGAGCGAGCCGTTCCAGTCGGCCTCGTGCTCGACATAGCTGTTCTTGCCGTCGATGCCGAAGGTCCAGCCGTGGTAGCCGCAAATGAAGTTGTTCTTGGTCCCGCGCGCGTTGCGCTGACCCGGAGGGGTGTCGACTAGGCGGCGGCCGCGGTGCGGGCAGACGTTGTAGTAGGCGTCGATCGAATCCGCGCCGGTGCGGACGACGATCACCGAATCCGTCAGGATATCGAAGGTGACGAAGTCGCCGACGTTCGGGATGTCTTCCAGCCGCCCGGCCTGGAGCCAGACCTTGCGCCACAGCCTGGCCTGCTCGTCGTGCGCATAGTCGGGCGAGACGTAGGCCTCCGGCCCGATGACGACGGGCTGCTCGATCTCGTCCGCGGATTCACAGATGTTGCTTACGTCGGCCATGTCATCCTCGCTCCAATCGGTTATCGCCCGGCGGCGTCCGGGTCACACTATACACCTGTTCAGCATCCCTTCCACAGAGGCTTGCGCTTTTCCGAGAAGGCCAGCGGCCCTTCCTGCGCGTCCGCGCTGTTGTAGGCGTGCTCGTGCGCGGCGCGAGCAGCTTGCAGCGCGGCGGATCGGCCCATCTCGGTCGAGAGCATCACCGTCTCGCGCGCCGCCTTCACCGAGAGCGGGGCGCCGTCGAGGATCTCGCTCGCCAGCTCGATCGCCGCGTCCATCAGCGCCTCGGGCTCGGCCAGGCGGTTGACCAGGCCGATCTCATAGGCGCGCTGGGCGGTGATCGGCTTGCCCGTCAGCACGATCTCCATGAAGATCCGCTGCGGGATCATGTGGATCAGCGGCGAGGCCCAGGGGCTGCCGCGGCCGACCTTGACCTCGGTGATCGCGAAGCGCGCGGTCGTGCTGGCGACGCAGAGGTCGCAGTTCTGGGAGATCAGCCAGCCCCCGGCGAAGGCCGCGCCGTTGACTGCGGCGATGGTCGGCTTGGACACCTCGATAGTGTCGTAGAGCGCCGGGATGAAATCGCGCGGCGGGACCTTCATCCCCGTCTCGACCATCTCCTTGAGATCGCCGCCCGCGCAGAAGGCCTTCTCGCCCGCACCGGTAAGGATCGCGACGCGCAGCCTGTCGTCCTGCTCGAAGCGCTGCCAGGCCCTGGTCAGCCCTTCCCGCACCTCCTTGTTGAGCGCGTTGCGCTGGTCGGGGCGGTTGATGGTGATGATCGCGATGCCGTCCTTGCGGGCATCGAACAGGATTGCATCGGACACTAGAACCCCCGCTGCTGGATTTCGTGGGCGGCCCGGCTCAGCCCTTCCTGGAAGTCCGGGTGGGCGATGGCGATCAGGCGGCGCGTGCGCTCGGCCAGGGTCTGGCCCTTGAGCTCGGCCGCGCCGAATTCGGTGACGACCACGTCGACCTCGGTCCGCGCGGACGTGACCTGGCCGGCAAGGCTCGGCACGATCTTGCTCAGCGAGCCGCACTTGGCCCCCTCCCCGAGCACCATCAGCCCAGCCCCGCCGGGCGAGCGCGCGCCGGCGCGGACGAAATCGACCTGGCCGCCGGTCCCGCCGAGATAGGCCGGGCCGGACTGCTCGGCGTTGACCTGGCCGGTCAGGTCGACCTCCAGCGCCGAGTTGATCGTGACCAGCCGCGAGAGCTGGCCGAGCACGGCCGCGTCGTGGGTGTAGCTCGTCGGCGTCATGCGGATCGCGGGGTTGTCGTGGGCGAAGTCGTAGAGCCGCCGGGTGCCGATCAGCGCGCCGTTGATGGTGACGCCGCGATCGATCTCCTTGCGGGCATTGGTGATGACGCCCGCCTCGAACAGGTCGACCAGCCCGTCGCCGAGCATCCCCGAATGGACGCCGAGGTCCTTGCGGTCGTGCAGCAGGCGCAGGATCGCGTCGGGCACGGCGCCGACGCCGGTCTGGATCACCGCGCCGTCGCCGAGGTAGTTGGCGCAGTGGC
>CALLNA010000025.1 GCA_938005655.1 uncultured Novosphingobium sp. | reverse complement strand
TCGGCGCTGGTCCGATACCACCACCACATCGAATCCCAGACGCGGTTGGTCTCGAACTTCTTCCGCGATTCGGTGCAGTGGACCAGGGTATAGACGCCGACCTTGTTGGTGTGGATCGCGCTCACCGGGACGGCGGTCTTCTGCTCCTCGCGATAGATGTCGATCAGCGCGGCGAGCTTCTCCAGCGGCTGCATGATCGAGAAGCACAGCAGGCCGAGGCCGTTCTGCCCGGCCATGCGGATCGTCTCCTCGGACGAGGCCGCCATCCAGCACGGCGGATGCGGGAACTGATAGGGCTTGGGCGTGACCATCCGCGCCGGGAAGTCGAGGTATTCGGAATGCTCCTCGTAGTATTCCTGCTCCCACATGCCCACCACGGTCTTGCAGGCGGCGAGCATCTTCTTCTTCGAATTGGGCACGTCGACCTTGAAGGCGATCTGCTCCATCGGGGTCGAGCGGCCCATGCCCCATTCGACCCGGCCGCGCGACAGCAGGTCGACCGTCGCCACCTTCTCCGCGATCCGTGCCGGGTGGAGGAATTCGTGCGGCATCAGGGTCACGCCGAAGCCGAGGCGGATCCGCTCGGTGATCTGCGACAAGGCCCCCAGCACCACATCGTTGCAGGGCATGTGGCTGCGCCCCTCGCGGAAATGGTGCTCGACCAGCCAGGCGGTGTGGAAGCCCTTCCGGTCGGCCAGGGCGACCTGCTCGATGCAGTTCCGGTAGGCCTGGCGCTCGATCGTGCGCTGGCCCCAGGGGTGCTCGCCGGCCCAGGGCTTGGGCGCCTCGAATTCGTAGAGGAGGCCGAGTTCCATCATTGCTTCTCCGGTTGGTTGCGGCGCGAGGGGCGCTGCCCGCCGCAGAACTTGGTGCTGAGCGAGCGGTCGACCGTCAGGCTCTGGCCCGAGATGCCCGAGGCGAGGTCGCTCAGCAGGAAGACGATCGCGTTGGCCAGCTCGTCGGTCTGGGTGAAATTGGTCTCGGTCCCGGGGATGACGTTGGAGGTCGAGACCCGGGTCATCACCCGCTCGCTCGCCACCGCGCCGGGCAGGACCGCATTGGCGCGGATGCCGAACTCGTGCCATTCGTTGGCCATGGTCCGGGTCAGGGCGTTGATCGCCGACTTGGCCGCGCCGTAGGGCCCGTGCCACGGCGCCGAGGCCAGCGACGAGACCGAGGAGACGTTGACCAGCACGCCCCTGGCGTCGCGCGCGATCCAGTCCCGGGCCGCATCGCGGCAGAGCGTGAAGACGTAGCCGAAGTTGAGCTGGACCGTATCGCGGAAGGACTCGCTGGGCGTGAGGTCGAGCGGCATCCACTCGTCCGGCCGGGTGCCGCCCGCGACGTTCACCACCCCGTCGAAGGGGCCGAACCGCTCCAGCACGGTCGGGATCACCGTCTCGGTCGCGGCCGGATCGTACAGGTCGACCACCAGCGAGCGGATCGTGCCGCCGAGCGCCTCGACATCGGCAATCGTCGGGTCGAGCACCTCCTGGTCCTTGTCGAGCGCGATCACCGTGCCGCCGGCCCGGGCCACCTGCCGCGCCGTCGCGCCGCCGATCCCGCCGCGGGCGACGCCGCAGATCAGGATGGTCCTGCCGGTCAGGTCGATTGCCAGCCCCATCGCGCTCTCCTCTTTTATTATTGCAATATCGATAACTCTTATGTAATGACGATAAACGAGGCGGGAATCGCCTGTCAATCGATTCGGAGCCGTCCATGGCGCGTCCCGCGCTGTCCGCCGCGCGCGGGCTCGACATCATCGACCTGCTCGCCGCCGCGCCGGAACGCGGCCTCACCCTCTCGGAGATCATGCGCGCGAGCGGGATCAACGTCGCCTCGTGTCACGCTGTGCTAGGTGTGCTGGTCGAGCGCGGCTATCTCGTGCGCGACGCGGCGGCGAAGACCTACGCGCTCGGCCCCGTGGCCTTCGCCGCGGGCCAGGCCGCGCTAACCGCGCAGCCCCTGCTCGCCCACGCCGAGGCCGCGGCGCGGGCGCTGGTCGCGGAGCTGCATATCCCGGCGATGATGAGCGCGGCGGTGGGCGACGAGATCGTCGGGATCGCCGCGGTGGCCGCGCCGGACGGCCAGGCGCCCCTGCTCCGTCCCGGCGAGCGCCGCCCGCGCGTGCCGCCGATCGGCGCGCCCTTCGTCGCCTGGTCGGGCGAGCCGGCGATCGCCGCCTGGCTCGCCGGAGCGCCCGATCCGGCGATGCGGCCCGCCCTGCGCGGCGCGGTCGAGGCGATCCGCGACCGCGGCTTCGAGGTCCTGCTACTCACGCCCGAACCCTCCGGCGGCGGGCCTTCGGGCATCGCCTCGCAGCTCCTCGCCATGGCCGAGCCGGGCCTGCATCGCCTCGGCCCGGACATGGCCCTGCCCGACCGGATCAAGGAGCAGGCGCTCTACCCCGCGACGATGATCGCCGCCCCGGTGTTCGACCGGCACGGCGCCTGCGCCTTCAACCTGTGCCTAGGCCCCTTCGCCGAACCCCTGTCCGGCGGCACGATCCTCACCCTCGCCGAGCGGCTGCTCGCCGCCTGCGTCCAGGCCATGCGCGCCGACCGGGCGCGGCAGGCCTGATCCCCCTCCCCTGAAGAGGAGGGGGGCAATCTCGCATCAGATCGCGATGTCGTAGAGCTTCGCCGCGTTGAGGCTCAGCACCTTGGCGCGGTCTTCCTGGGTCAGGCTCGACAGGCGCTCCTCCAGGTTATCGATCGGATAGAGCGAGGTCGGGTGGGGGAAGTCGGTCTCGAACAGGCAGTTGTCGACGCCGACCTTGTGCAGCATGTCCGACACGTCCTTCTTCTCGAACCAGAAGCAGGCGTAGAAGTTGCTCTTGAAGTATTCCGACGGCTTCTTCTCGAAGCCCTTGCTCTCGGCGATCTCCTCGAGCTGGTAGTCCAGCGCCTCCATCAGGAAGGGCACCCAGCCGATCCCGCTCTCGACCGAGACGAACTTGAGCCCCTTGAAGCGGTCGAGGATGCCCGAATAGATCAGGTTGGACATCACCGCGCCGTTGTTGAAGAAGATCATCGCGCCCGAGATCCCCGAGCGCAGGTCGCGGGTCAGCGAGGGCCAGCCCTGCTTGCCCATCCAGTCGATCGCAGTCTCGCTGGCGCCGATATGGAAGTTGACCGGCAGCTTGCGGTCCTCGCAAACCTCCCATAGCGGGAACCAGTGCTCGTGGCCGAGGTCGGGGATCGGGTTGCCGCTGTCGTCCTTCGAGGTGTGCGGGTCCGAATTGATGTTGATGCCCTTGAGGCCCATGGCGATGCAGCGCTCGGTCTCCTTGACCGCCTGCTTCACGTCCCACCACGGCAGCAGGGCCATCGGGAACAGGCGCTGGCCGCTTTCCTCCTGCAATTCGGCCATGGCGTCGTTGTAGATCTGGACGCAGGCCAGGCGCAGCTCAGGATCGACCCGGGCCGAGGCCTGGCCGCCGAAACCGAGGATGTTGGGATAGACGATCTGGGCGTAGATGCCCGCCTCGTCCATCACCTTGAGCCGCTCGCGCACGTCGGACGATCCGGCATGGACGTCCTCGAACTGGAGCTTGAGGAAGGTGTCGAGGTCGCGGACCTTGCCGCCCTGCTTGAGCACCGAGGAATTGGGATGGGCGCCGGTGCCGATCGACTGGTTGCCGTCGATCACCCAGGAGCGCACGCCGTCGAGCAGCTTCACCTGCGGCACCCGGTCGCGGAACTTCGCCGGGGCGCGGCGGGTCCACAGGTCGTGCGGCTCGGTCAGGTGGGTGTCGGCGTCGATCACCTTGATCGTCGACTTGGCGGGCTTTTCGAGGACGGCGGCGGACATCGGGTTCTCCCAGGCTGGCAGGCGGCGGCGAGCCATCATGCTGCGTGCTTATGCCTCGCCCGCGAAACGGCAATGGCCGCGCCGCCATGGGCCATGCTCGATCGTCCGCTGCGGGACGGCGGGCCGGTCAATGCGCGCGCGCCCGGAAGATCGTCGTCCCGAGGGCGGTCGGCGCGGGGGCCGGGCCTTCCGCCTCGCCGCACCGGGCCATGTCCCCGCGCGGCGCTCCGGCATCCTTGCGGCGGGG
>CALLNA010000024.1 GCA_938005655.1 uncultured Novosphingobium sp. | reverse complement strand
TGAGCCAGTCGACCTTGTTCTTCTTGAACAGGAACTCGATGCCGCCGGTCAGGCCCGTGACCGCGTCGATGCGCTGCTGCTGCATCGTGGGCAGGTCGAGGCTCATCTTCTCGATCTTGACGCCGAGCTTGGCGAGCGCGCCGCCGGCGGCCTCCTCGTAGAGCTCGGAGGCGTGGAGCAGGGCCTTGGAGGGGATGCAGCCGACGTTGAGGCAGGTCCCGCCCAGCGTCTCGCGCGCCTCGGCGCAGGCGGTCTTGAGACCAAGCTGCGCCGCGCGGATCGCCGCGACGTAGCCGCCGGGACCGGCGCCGATGACGAGGACGTCGTAGTCGTATTCAGCCATTTTTCTGCACCACGCTCTTCACGCATTCTTCCATGATCGGCTTCAGCTTCTCGTCCGAAGCCGAGGCCTTGTCGGCGGTCGTGAACCGTGCGTTGATCTTGGTCAGCGCGCAGTCGCACAGTTGTTTGGCCACTCCAGCCGGGGCGCCGCTCTTGGTCGCGCTGGCGATGCAGGATTCGTCAAAGCTCTTGTCGAACCCCTCGTCGAAACCCTTCTTGGCCTGTTCGCAGCCACCCAGCGAGGCGGCAGCGGCGAGGATCAAGAGAGCTTTCCGCATGGTCAGGTCCTTACAGATCGATCAGCAGCCGGGTCGGGTCCTCGATCGCGTCCTTGATGATCTTGAGCGCGGTCACGGCCTCGCGCCCGTCGATCAGGCGGTGGTCGTAGGACAGGGCGATATACATCATCGGGCGAATCACGATCTCGCCGTTGCGGACGACCGGGCGGTCCTCGATGCGGTGCAGGCCGAGCACGGCCGACTGCGGCGGGTTGATGATCGGGGTCGACATCAGGCTGCCGAAGACGCCGCCGTTGGAGATGGTGAAGGTGCCGCCCTTCATGTCCTCCAGGGTCAGGGTGCCCTCGCGGGCCGCCTTGCCGTAGCCCGCGATCGCCTTCTCGATCCCCGCGAAGGAAAGCTGGTCGGCGTCGCGGACCACCGGCACGACCAGGCCGTTCGGGGCCGAGACCGCGACCGAGATGTCGACGTAGTCGTGGTAGACGATCTCGTCACCCTGGATCTGGGCGTTGACCGCGGGAATGTCCTTGAGCGCGAGGCAGGCGGCCTTGGCGAAGAAGCCCATGAAGCCCAGGCGGACGCCGTGCTTCTTCTCGAACAGCTCCTTGTAGCGGTCGCGCGCGGCGATGACCTCGCTCATGTCGACGTCGTTGAACGTCGTCAGCAGGGCGGCGGTCTCCTGCGCTTCCTTGAGCCGCTTGGCCACCGTCTGGCGCAGGCGGGTCATCTTGACGCGCTCCTCGCGCCGCTCGCCCGCCGGAGCCGGCGTGGAGGCGGCGGCGGGAGCCGCGCTCGTCTGCGCGGGAGCCGGGCTCGCCTGCTTGGCCTGCGCGGCGGCGAGGACGTCTTCCTTGGTCAGGCGGCCGTCCTTGCCGGTGCCGTGGATCGTCGAGGGATCGATGCCGTGCTCAAGCACCGCCTTGCGCACGGCTGGCGACAGGGTGGTGTCGGGTGCCGGCGCGTCCTTGGGCGGCATCGTGTCGGAAGCGGGTGGAACCGCGGCCTCGGTGCGCTTGGCGGCGGGCTCCGCGCCCGCGGCGGGGCTCGAATCCCCGGTCGGCGCGAGCGGCGCGCCGACGGAAACCGTGGCGCCTTCCTTGACGAGGTGCGCGCCGAGCACGCCCGCGGCGGGGGCGTTGACGTCGATCGCGACCTTGTCGGTCTCCAGGCTGGCGATCGGCTCGTCGAGCGCGACCGGATCGCCCGGCTGCTTGAGCCACTGGCCGACGCTGGCCTCGGTGACGGACTCGCCCAGGACGGGCACCTTGACTTCGGTGGACATGGCTCAGCTCAGCCCTTCTTGCGACGGCGGATTTCGGAACGGACGGACAGGCCCAGCGCATCGGCGACCAGCGCGGCCTGCTCGGAGGCGTGGCGCTTGGCGAGGCCGGTGGCGGGCGAGGCGCTGGCGGCGCGGCCGGCATAGCGCGGACGGCGGACCTTGCACCTGGCGGCCTTCAGCGCGTCCTCGATCAGCGGCTCGACGAAGAACCAGGCGCCGTTGTTGCGCGGCTCCTCCTGGCACCAGACGACTTCCTCGAGGTGCGGCATGCGCTCGAGGCGCAAGGCCAGCGGCTCGCCGGGGAAGGGGTAGAGCTGCTCGAGGCGGACGATGGTCGTGTCCTCCAGCCCGTTCTCGTCGCGCGCCTCCATCAGGTCGTAGCCGACCTTGCCCGAGCAGAGCACGAGCTTGCGAACCTTGTCGTCGGGCGGCGGGGTGCGGTCCGACATGATCCGGCGGAAGTGGCTCTCGCCGATGAAGTCCTCCAGCTCCGACTTGGCCAGCGGATGCCGCAGCAGCGACTTCGGCGTCATGATGATCAGCGGCTTGCGGAAGCTGCGGTGCATCTGGCGGCGCAGGGCGTGGAAGTAGTTCGACGGGGTCGAGATGTTGCAGACCTGGATGTTGTCCTGGGCGCAGAGCTGGAGGAAGCGCTCCAGGCGCGCCGACGAGTGCTCCGGCCCCTGGCCCTCGTAGCCGTGCGGCAGCAGCAGGACGAGGCCGTTGGCGCGCAGCCACTTGGCCTCGGCCGCAGAGATGTACTGGTCGATGATGATCTGCGCGCCGTTGGCGAAGTCGCCGAACTGGGCTTCCCACAGCACCAGCGTCTTCGGATCGGTCATCGCGTAGCCGTATTCGAAGCCGAGCACGCCGTATTCGCTCAAGGGACTGTCGAGCACCTCGAACTCGCCGTGGGGCACGTTCCACAGCGGCACGTACTTGTGCTCGTCGGTCTGGTCGACACAGACGGCGTGGCGCTGGCTGAAGGTGCCGCGGCCGGAATCCTGGCCGGACAGGCGCACGTTGTAGCCTTCGGACAGCAGCGAGCCGAAGGCCAGGGCCTCGCCGGTCGCCCAGTCGAAGCCGTCGCCGCGGGTGAAGCTCTCGCGCTTGGCGTCGATCACGCGGGCCAGCGTCTTGTGGATCTGGATCGTGTCGGGGACCGTGGTCAGCGTCCGGCCGAGGCTGTCGAACAGCTTGCGGTCGATGCCGGTCGGCACGTTGCGGCGCGCGCTTTCAGGGTCGACCGGCTTGTTGAAGCCGCTCCAGCGGCCGCTGAACCAGTCCGCCTCGTTGGGCTTGTAGCTCTTGGCCGCCTCGAACTCGGACTCCAGGTGATCGACGAAATTGTTCGTCGTCTCCTCGACGAAGCCCGCGTCGATCACGCCTTCCCTGGCCAGGCGCTCGGCATAGAGCGCGCTGACCGGCGGATGCTGGCGGATCTTGGCGTACATCAGCGGCTGGGTGAAGCTCGGCTCGTCGCCCTCGTTGTGACCGAAGCGGCGATAGCACCACATGTCGATCACCACGTCCTTGTCGAACTTCTGGCGGAACTCGATGGCGAGCTTGCAGGCGAAGGTCACGGCCTCCGGATCGTCGCCGTTGACGTGGAAGATCGGCGCCTGGACGCCCTTGGCCACGTCGCTCGGATAGGGCGAGTTGCGCGCGAACTGCGGGCTGGTCGTGAAGCCGATCTGGTTGTTGATGATGAAGTGGACGCAACCCCCGGTGGCATAGCCGCGGATGCCCTGGAAGCTCAGGCATTCCCAGACGATGCCCTGCCCGGCGAAGGCGGCGTCGCCGTGGATCAGCACGGGCATGACCTGGTCCATCTGCTCCAGGTCGTCGCGCATGGCCAGGGTCGCGCGGACCTTGCCGAGCACGACCGGATCGACGCTTTCGCGGTGCGAGGGGTTGGGGACCAGGCTCATGTGCACCTTGACCCCGTCGAACTCGCGGTCGGTCGAGGTACCGAGGTGGTACTTGACGTCGCCCGATCCGCCGACGTCCTCGGGATTGGCCGTGCCGCCCGAGAATTCGTGGAAGATCACCTTGTAGGGCTTGGCCATGACGTTGGCGAGGACGTTCAGCCGGCCGCGGTGGGCCATGCCGATCACGATCTCGCGCACGCCGTCGCCGCCGCCATACTTGATGACGGCTTCGAGCGCCGGGATCATCGATTCGCCGCCGTCGAGGCCGAAGCGCTTGGTCCCGACATACTTCTTGCCGAGGAACTTCTCGTATTGCTCGCCGCGGATGACGGCGGACAGGATCGCCTTTTTGCCCAGTTCGGTGAAGTCGATCGACTTGTCGGCGCCCTCCATCCGGTCCTGGAGGAAGCGGCGCTCCTCCACGTCCGAGATGTGCATGTATTCGAGGCCGACCTTGCCGCAGTAGTTGGCGCGCAGGATCGCGACGATCTCCTTGATCGTCGCCCATTCGAGGCCGAGCGCGCCGCCGAGGTAGATCTTGCGGTCCTGCGCGGCGCCGACGAAGCCGTGGTATTCGGGGGTGAGGTCGGCCGGCAGCTCCCGCTGCGTGAGGCCCAGCGGATCGAGATCGGCGGCGAGGTGCCCGCGCACGCGGTAGGTGCGGATAAGCAGCATGGCGCGGATCGAATCCGACGCGGCGGCCTCGATCGCGGCCTCGTCGGCGGCGGCGCCGGCCTTGGCGGCGGCCGCCTTGACCGCGGCCTTGACCGCCAGCGGGTCGAGCGCCTGGGTCAGGTCGTCCTCGGCCGCGCCGCCGACCAGCGGCCAGTTGCTGCGCTGCCAGCTTGGACCCGGCTGCGGATCGTCGGGGAGGAAGTCGTGCGTCTCGCTGCCCATGTTCGTCTTACCTTTTCGAGGCGTGTTCAGGCGTCGTCGTCAGTGACCGATGCCGCGCCGCCCCTCCTCCAAAGGCGGTGCGGCGCGAGAACGGTCGGTTACACGAGTTCCTTGAGCAGGCCGGCGAGGGTGGTGCCGAGCTCCGCGGGCGAGGGCGAGACGCGGATGCCCGCCGCCTCCATCGCCGCGATCTTGTCCTCGGCGCCGCCCTGGCCGCCCGAGACGATCGCACCGGCGTGGCCCATGCGGCGGCCCGGAGGGGCCGTGCGGCCGGCGATGAAGCCGACCATCGGCTTCTTGCGCCCGTGCTTCGCCTCGTCCTTGAGGAACTGCGCGGCTTCCTCCTCCGCCGAGCCACCGATCTCGCCGATCATGATGATCGACTTGGTCGCGTCGTCGGCCAGGAACAGCTCCAGCACGTCGATGAAGTTGGTGCCGTTGACCGGGTCGCCGCCGATGCCGACCGCAGTGGTCTGGCCGAGGCCCGCCATCGTGGTCTGGTGAACGGCTTCATAGGTCAGGGTGCCGGAGCGGCTGACCACGCCGACCGAGCCCTTCGAGAAGATGTTGCCCGGCATGATGCCGATCTTGCACTCGTTGGGCGTCAGCACGCCGGGGCAGTTCGGCCCGATCAGGCGCGACCTGGAGCCCGAGAGGGCGCGCTTGACGCGGACCATGTCGAGCACTGGGATGCCCTCGGTGATCGCGACGATCAGCTCGATCTCGGCATCGATCGCCTCCAGGATCGCGTCGGCGGCACCGGCCGGCGGCACGTAGATGCAGCTCGCCGTCGCGCCGGTCGCGGCCTTGGCCTCGAGCACCGTGTCGTACTGCGGCAGGTTCAGGTGGGTCGTGCCGCCCTTGCCCGGGGTCACGCCCGCGACCATCTGCGTGCCGTAGTCGAGCGCCGCCTGGGTGTGGAAGCTGCCGGTCGAGCCGGTCATGCCCTGGGTGATGACCTTGGTGTTCTTGTCGACGAGGATGGACATTCTACTTCTCCGAAACGGTGCGCAGACGTTTGAATAGTATTCCCAAGGCGCTGACTGCGGTCAGCCCAAATCCTAAATACCAAACGCCAAGATCGAGATTGAACGATGTTTGCGGCAATACGCCGATCGAACGGGCGATTAAGCCGGTGACGCCGATATAGGCGAGCCCGACCAAGATCAGCCCGAGGATCAGCGTGCGCTTCACGCCAGGCTCGGATCGATGCCCTTGCAGGCGCCGACCAGTTCCTTGACCGCGTCGATCGAGACCTGGAGGCCGGCCTTGGCCTTCTCGTCCAGCGCGATCTCGATGACCTGCTCGACGCCGCCGGCGCCGATCACCACGGGGACGCCGACATAGAAGTCGTCGATGCCGTAGGCGCCGGTCACGTGGGCGGCGCAGGGCAGGATGCGCTTCTGGTCGCCGAGATAGGCCTCGGCCATGGCGATCGCCGAGGCGGCCGGGGCGTAGAAGGCCGAGGTGCCGAGCAGGCCGACGATCTCGCCGCCACCGCCGGCGGTGCGCTTGATGATCGCGTCGATGCGCTCCTGGGTCGAGCGGCCCATCTTGATGAGGTCGGGGACGGGGATGCCCTTGACGGTCGAATACTGGGCGACGGGGACCATGGTGTCGCCGTGGCCGCCGAGCACGAAGCTGGAGACGTCGCGGACCGAGACGCCGAACTCCTCGGCGAGGAAGGTCGAGAAGCGCGCCGAATCGAGCACGCCGGCCATGCCGACGACCTTGTTATGCGGCAGGCCCGAGAACTCGCGCAGGGCCCAGACCATCGCGTCGAGCGGGTTGGTGATGCAGATCACGAAGGCGTCGGGTGCGTTGGCCTTGATGCCTTCGCCGACAGCCTTCATCACCTTGAGGTTGATGCCGAGCGGCTCATGCCCGGCTTGCGGGCGACGCCGGCGGTGACGATGATGACGTCCGCGCCCGCGATGTCCTTGTAGTCGTTGGTGCCGGTGACGCTGGCGTCGAAGCCCTCGACCGGGCCGCACTGTTGGAGGTCGAGCGCCTTGCCCTGGGGAACGCCCTCGGCGATGTCGAACAGGACGACGTCGCCCAGCTCCTTCTGCGCCGCGAGGTGGGCCAGGGTGCCGCCGATGTTGCCGGCGCCGATGAGGGCGATCTTCTTGCGTCCAGTGGTCTTGGCCATGTTAGACGAGGTCCTTCCGTCCTTGCGGGAACGCGTCTCTCTGGGCGGCCAGCATTATCCCGCACATGTGCGGACAGCCCGGTGATGCGGGCGGCCCTAGGCTGCAAAAGTTACCAATGCAACTAACAAAAGCGGCGGATTGCCGACTATCTTTGCTATTGAGAACTAATTTCAAGAAGCGCGGCTTTTATGGTCCTCCCTGTTCCGCGAAGCGGAATGGGGAGGGGACCGTCACACCGTAGGTGTGGTGGTGGAGGGGGCGATTACCCCTCCGTCATTCGCTGCGCGAATGCCGCCTCCCCATTCCGCTTCGCGGAACGGGGAGGATTGGGTAGGCTTACTCCCCGAACACCCGCTCGAAGATGCGGTCGACCGCCTTGAAGTGGTAGTCGAGGTTGAACCTGTCTTCCAACTCCTGCGCCGACAGGGCCTTGCTCACCTCGGGATCGGCCTTGAGCAGCTCGAGCAGCGAGAGCTGGCCGTCGCTTTCCCAGACCTTCATCGCGTTGCGCTGGACCAGGCGGTAGCTCTCGTCGCGGGTCAGGCCGGCCTGGGTCAGGGCCAGCAGGACGCGCTGCGAGTGGACCAGGCCGCCCATCCGGTCGAGGTTCTTCTGCATCCGCTCGGGATAGACGACCAGCTTGTCGACTACGCCGGTCAGTCGGCCGAGCGCGAAGTCCAGGGTGATCGTCGCGTCGGGGCCGATGTAGCGCTCGACCGAGGAGTGCGAGATGTCGCGCTCGTGCCACAGCGCGACGTTCTCCAGCGCCGGGGTAACGGCCGAGCGGACCACGCGGGCGAGGCCGGTGAGATTCTCGGTCAGCACCGGGTTGCGCTTGTGGGGCATGGCCGAGCTGCCCTTCTGGCCGGGCGAGAAGTATTCCTCGGCCTCCAGCACCTCGGTCCGCTGGAGGTGGCGGATCTCGGTGGCGAGGCGCTCGATCGAGCTGGCGATGACGCCCAGGGTCGCGAAGAACATCGCGTGGCGGTCGCGCGGGATGACCTGGGTGGAGACCGGCTCCGGCGTCAGGCCCAGCTTCTCCGCGACATATTCCTCCACCGAAGGGTCGATGTTGGCGAAGGTCCCGACCGCGCCGGAGATGGCGCAGGTGGCGATCTCGGCGCGGGCGTTGACCAGGCGCGCCTTGCAGCGGGTGAACTCGGCATAGGCCTCCGCCAGCTTCTTGCCGAATGTGGTCGGCTCGGCGTGGATGCCGTGGCTGCGGCCGATGGTGGGGGTGTACTTGTGCTCCAGCGCGCGGCGCTTGATCGCGGCGAGCAGGGCGTCGAGGTCTTCGAGTAGCAGGTCGGCGGCGCGCTTGAGCTGGACCGCCAGCGTCGTGTCGAGCACGTCAGAACTGGTCATGCCCTGGTGCATGAACCGCGCCTCGGGGCCGACCTGCTGGGCCACCCAGTCGAGGAAGGCGATCACGTCGTGCTTGGTCACGGCCTCGATCGCGTCGATCGCGGCGACGTCGATCGTCGGCTCGGTCGCCCACCAGTCCCACAGCGCCTTGGCGCCGCTCGGCGGCACGACGCCCAGTTCGCCCAGCTTCTCGGTGGCGTGGGCCTCGATCTCGAACCAGATGCGATAGCGTGCTTCGGGCTCCCAGATCGCGGTCATCGCGGGGCGGGCGTAACGGGGGACCATGTTCGACTCCGGTATGATTGCTGCCGGAGCCGCTAGGAGGAGGGGGCGCTTTAGGCAACCCCGCTCCGGCCTGATGTCAGCGCGGCGCGAACTCGACGTGCAGGTTGTCGATCCCGCGGATGATGTAGCTCGCCTCGTAGTCGATCCGGCGGTCGGCGGCGGTGCCGTGGTGCCGCTCGGACAGGGTGATCGCCGAGGTGTGCTCCAGCATCCGGTCGAGCAGGACCGCGACTTCCGCGCGGGCGAGCGGGGCGCCGGCGCAGGTGTGGGCGCCGCGGCCGAAGGCGATGTGCTCTTTGATCCGCGGCCGGTTGAGGCGGAACTCGGTCGGATCGTCCCAGCGGCGCGGGTCGCGGTTGGCGGCGGGCAGGGCGACGACGACGCGCTGCCCGGCGGGAATCTCCATGTCGCCGATCCGGGTCTGGCGCAGGGCCAGGCGGAAGGTCGCCTTGGTCGAGCCTTCGAGGCGCAGCGTCTCCTCCAGGAACGGGCCGATCTGGTCGCGGTTCTCGCGCAGGTGCTGCTGCATGTCCTGGTTCTCGCAAAGGAAGCGCAGCGAATTGCCGATCAGCTTGGCGCTGGTGTCCTGCCCGGCCGCGAACAGGAACATCGCCGCCTTGACCGGCTCGATCAGCTCAGGCGTGGAGCCGTCGGGGAACTTCGCCAGGGCCAGCTCGGTCATCACGTCGTCGCGTGGGGTCTCGCGGCGCTCGGCGAGGGAGCGGGTGAAGGAGCCGATCATGAACATCAGCGACTGGCTGGCCTGC
>CALLNA010000023.1 GCA_938005655.1 uncultured Novosphingobium sp. | reverse complement strand
CTCGCGCAGGCGCTTGCCATTGCGGACAAAGGCCTGCCAGCGGCGCAGGTCGATCCGCTTGTGCAGGGTCGCGCCGATCCGCGCCTCGCCGCGCCGGCCTTCGAGCTGGGCCGGGATGACGCGGGTATCGTTGAACACCAGCACGTCGCCCGCGCGCAGGAGCCGGGGCAGGTCGCGGACGGTGTGGTCGGCGAAGGCGCGGTCCCCTTCGACCAACAGCAGCCGCGCGGCATCGCGCGGCTTCACCGGCCGCAGGGCGATCCGTTCGGGAGGCAGCTCGAAATCGAAAAGGTCGACGCGCATGGCGGGCGGCTAGGGCAACACGTGGCGCGAACGCGGCGCGTTATTGCGCGGCGGGAGCCGGGGCCTCCGCCGGAGCCAGTTCGGGAGCGGGAGCCGCTTCAGGGGCTGGAGCGGCCTCGGGCGCCGGGGCAGCCGGAGCCGGTTCCGCCGCGGGCGCGGGTGCAGGCTCGGCGGCGGGCGGCGGCGGGGCGGCGCTCACCGCGGCCATGGTCGCGGTGACGATCCTGGTCGGATTGGCCGGCGGCTCGCCCTTGGCGATCTGGTCGACCACGTCCATCCCGGCGATCACGCGGCCGAAATTGGTATATTTCCGGTCGAGCGCGAAGCGCGGATAGAAGACGATGAAGAACTGGCTGTTGGCGCTGTCCGGATTGTCGGCGCGGGCCATCGAGACCGAGCCGCGGACGTGCGGGATACTGTTGAACTCGGCCTTGAGGTCGGGGAGCTTCGAGCCGCCCGTGCCGGTGCCGGTCGGGTCGCCGGTCTGGGCCATGAAGCCGTCGATCACGCGGTGGAAGATGATCCCGTTGTAGAAGCCCTGATTGACCAGGGTCTTGATCCGCTCGACGTGGTTCGGCGCCCAGGCCGGCATCAGCCGGATCGTGACGCGCCCGCCGTTCGACAGGCCGAGGTAGAGCACGTTCTCGGGATCGTGGGTCGGATCGGGATCGACTACCGCGCTGAGCACCGGCTTTGCAGGGGCAGGCGCTTCCTTCTTGGCGAAAGCCGGCGTGGCGATCAACGACACGGACAGCGACAGGCCCAGCGCCAATGCGGCGAAATGACGGCGGTTCATCGGCATGAATTCTCCCGGAAGTCGCGCGGCAAATAGCCGCCGCTCGCTGTCATGGCAATGAATGGCGAGCGCACGGGCGCTCAATAATCCCCGAGCCTGCCCAGGCTCTCGACCCGGGCCAGCACGTCGGCCTTCACCGCCGGGCTGACGAAGCGCGCGATCTCGCCGCCGAACAGGGCGATTTCCTTGACCAGCTTGGAGGCGATCGGCTGGAGGCTGACGTCGGCCATGAGGAAGACCGTCTCGATCTTCGCGTTGAGCTGCTGGTTCATGCCGGCCATCTGGTATTCGTACTCGAAGTCCGCCACGGCGCGCAGGCCGCGCACGATCATGCTGGCGCCCTGCCTCTCCGCGAAGCGCATCAGCAGCGCATGGAAGCCGACGACCTCGACATTGTCGAGGTTCAGCGCGGCGACCTCGCGGTTGACCATGGCGATCCGCTCGTCGGGCGAGAACATCGGGTTCTTCGACGGGTTGGTCGTCACCCCGATGATCAGCCGGTCGACCAGCTTGGCCCCGCGCCGGATGATGTCGGCATGGCCCAGCGTGATCGGGTCGAAGGTGCCCGGATAGACGCCGATCCTTTCCCCCCCTGCGGTCATCTCAGCGGTCCCTTTCCACGATGAAGCGGGCGACCGCGCGCAGCAGGTCGGCCTCGGCCCCGTGCTGCGAGAGGTGAGCGACCGCCTGGTCGACCAGTGCGCGGGCCTGGGCGCGGGCGCGCTCCGGACCGAGCAGCGAGACGAAGGTCTGCTTGCCAGCCTCGGCATCCTTGCGCAGGGCCTTGCCGGCCAGGGCCTGGTCGCCCTCATGGTCGAGCAGGTCGTCGGCGATCTGGAAGGCCAGGCCGATGTCGCGGGCATAGCCGCGCAGGTGGGTGCGGCCCTCAGGCGGCACCTTGCCGAGGATCGCTCCCATCTCGACCGCCGCGCCGAGCAGCGCCCCGGTCTTGAGCTGCTGGAGGCGGGTCACGGTCGGCAGGTCGAAGTCCGCGGTCTCGGCGACGATGTCCATCATCTGCCCGCCGGCCATGCCGTGGGCGCCGCTCGCCTGGGCCAGGGTCGCGACCAGCTCGATCCGGGTAAAGGGATCGCCGCTGGTCGCGGGATCGGACAGCACCTCGAAGGCGAAGCTCTGCAAGGCGTCGCCGGCCAGCACGGCGGTCGCCTCGTCGAAGGCCCGGTGCAGGGTCGGCTTGCCGTGGCGGAGGTCGTCGTCGTCCATGCACGGCAGGTCGTCGTGGATCAGCGAATAGACGTGGATCGCCTCCAGCGCGACCCCGGCGCGGGCCGCGGCGGCGCGGTCGACCCCGTACATCTCGGCCGTGGCGACGAGGAGCAGCGGGCGCAGCCGCTTGCCCCCGGCGATGGCGGTGTAGCGCATCGCCTCGAACAGGCGCGCGCGGGCGTCGCCGGGCACGGCCAGCAGGGCGTCGAGCAGCGAATCCACCTCGCGCTGGATGCGCGCGATGCCTTCGGCGAAGATGCCGTCCTTCAGCGTCGTCTCGGCCACGCTCAGCGCCCCGCCTCGTCGAAGGGCTGGACGCCCGCGGCCTGGCCGTCCGGGCCCTGGACGATCTTCTCGATCCGCGCCTGGGCCGCGTCGAGCCGGGCCTGGCAATGCTTGCGCAGGGCTTCGCCGCGTTCGTAGAGCGTGATCGAATCGTCGAGCGGCACGTCCCCGCTCTCGAGCCGGCGGACGACGTCCTCCAGCGCGCGCAGGGCGTCCTCGAAGGTCATCGCGGAAATGTCGGGAGCGGGCTGTTCCATCGCGGCAGCAATGGCCGCGCGGCGCGGCGCGGTCAAGCCGCAGGCCGGCCTGGCCCCTAGCCTTCCGTCCGACGCGCGGCTAAGGCGCGGGCCATGTCCGAATCCGCCAGTCAGATCACCCCGGAAGTCGTCGCCGCCCACGGGCTCTCGCCGGAGGAGTACGAGCACGTCCTCCACGCCCTCGGCCGCGAGCCCAACATGGTCGAGCTGGGCATCTTCTCGGTGATGTGGTCGGAGCACTGCTCCTACAAGTCGAGCCGCGTGCACCTCAAGAAGCTGCCGACCGAGGCCCCCTGGGTGATCTGCGGCCCAGGCGAGAACGCGGGCGTGATCGACATCGGCGACGGACAAGCGGCGATCTTCAAGATGGAGAGCCACAACCACCCGAGCTACATCGAGCCCTACCAGGGCGCGGCGACCGGCGTCGGCGGCATCCTGCGCGACGTCTTCACCATGGGCGCGCGGCCCGTCGCCAACCTCAACGCGCTGCGCTTCGGCCGGCCCGACCATCCGAAGATGAAGCACCTAGTCCAGGGCGTGGTCGCGGGGATCGGCGGCTACGGCAACTGCGTCGGCGTGCCGACCGTCGGCGGCGAGACCAACTTCCACCAGGCCTATGACGGCAACATCCTGGTCAACGCGATGACCGTGGGCGTCGCGGACACCGACAGGATCTTCTATTCGGCCGCCACCGGCCTCGGCAATCCGATCGTCTATGTCGGCTCCAAGACCGGGCGCGACGGCATCCACGGCGCGACCATGGCCAGCGCCGACTTCGACGAGAAGTCGGAGGAGAAGCGCCCCACCGTCCAGGTCGGCGATCCCTTCACCGAGAAGCTGCTGATCGAGGCCTGCCTTGAGCTGATGGCGACGGACGCGATCGTCGCGATCCAGGACATGGGCGCGGCGGGCCTGACCTCCTCGTCGGTCGAGATGGCGAGCAAGGGCGGCGCGGGCATCCGCCTCGACATGAACGCCGTGCCCTGCCGCGAGGAGGGCATGACGCCCTACGAGATGATGCTGTCGGAGAGCCAGGAGCGGATGCTCATGGTGCTCAAGCCCGGCAAGGAGCCGATGGCCGAGGCGATCTTCCGCAAGTGGGAGCTGGACTTCGCGGTGATCGGTGAAGTCACCGACACCGGCCGGATGCAGCTCATATTCGACGGCGAGATGGTCTGCGACATCCCGCTCGGGCCCCTGGCCGACGAGGCCCCGCTCTACGACCGTCCGCACGTGCCGACGCCCAAGCCCGCGCTGCTGGGCGCCGTGCCCGCCTCCGGCGATCTTGGCGCGGACCTGCTCAAGCTGGTCGCCTGCCCCGACCTCGCCTCGCGGCGCTGGATCTGGGAGCAGTACGACAGCCAGGTCGGCGCGGACACCTTGCAGAAATCGGGCGGCGACGCCGCGGTGGTGCGCGTCCACGGCACCCGCAAGGCGCTGGCGATGAGCACCGACTGCTCGCCCCGCTACTGCTTTGCCGATCCCTACGAGGGCGGCAAGCAGGCCGTGGCCGAGACCTATCGCAACATCTCGGCGGTCGGCGCGACGCCGCTCGCCATCACCAACTGCCTGAACTTCGCCAACCCGCAACGGCCCGAGATCATGGGCCAGATCGTCGGCTGCCTCGAAGGCATGGGCGACGCTTGCCGCGCGCTCGACTATCCGATCGTCTCGGGCAACGTCAGCCTCTACAACGAGAGCAAGGCGACTGGCGGCGGCTCGGCGATCCTGCCCACCCCGGCAATCGGCGGCGTCGGCCTGATGCAGGACTACGCCAAGTCCGCCACCATCCCTTTCAAGGCCGAAGGCGAGGCGATCTACGTCATCGGTGGACCCGGCACCCACCTCGGCCAGTCGCTCTGGCTGCGCGAGATCCACGGCCGCGAGGAAGGCCCGCCCCCGCCGGTCGACCTCCAGGCCGAGCGTGCCCATGGCGAGCTCGTCCGCGCGCTGATCGCGCAGGGCAAGGTCTCGGCAGTGCACGACGTCTCGGACGGCGGCCTGCTGGTCGCCCTGGCCGAGATGGCCATGGCCAGCGGCATCGGCTGCGAGCTCGGCCAGCTCGCCGACCCCGCCGCCGCCTTCGGCGAGGACCAGGCCCGCTACGTCGTGACCGGCGCGGCGGCGGAGACGATCGAGGCCGCAGGCATCCCGCTGACGCGGATCGGCACGACCGGTGGCGACGCGGTCAGGGGTCCCGGCTTCGTGGTCGCGGTCAGCGCGCTCAAGCAGGCCAACGAGAGCTTCTTCCGCGACTGGATGGACAGCGGCGCGGGGCTGGACGCATCGGACCTGAGCGGGAATTGACCCACCCAACGATCCTCCCCATTTTCACGTAGTGCAAATGGGGAGGTGGCAGCCGCGAAGCGGCTGACGGAGGGGCAATGCCGCGTACGAAACTGGACCGCAACGTCGCGAGAGCGCGCAAGCTGCGCGACGAGATGTCGTTGCCCGAGGTTCTGCTATGGCAGGTCCTTCGCGGAGAGCCCGACGGCGTGAAGTTCCGCCGGCAGCATCCGCTCGGCCCATATGTGCTCGACTTCTACTGTGCGAGCGCCAAGCTATGCGTCGAAATCGACGGCATCTCTCACGACATGGGCGATCGGCCCGAACGCGATGCGCGGCGTATCGCATGGCTTGCCTCGCAGGGCATCGAGACGGTGCGGATACCGGCATCCGAAGTCTTGCGTTCGCCTCGGGACGTTGCCGAGGCCATCGTTCGCCGTTGCAAGCGCTGAACCCCCTCCACCACCCGCTTCGCGGGCGGTCCCCCTCCCCATTTGTCTTGCGGAAAAATGGGGAGGATCGTTAGCTCGACCCTACTCCCAGACCCACTCCTCGCGCGGGATGTCCAGCAGGGCCAGCACGCTGGTCAGGTCGCCGCGGTCGAGCCAGCCGTCGGCGGCTTCGCGGGCCTTGGGCTTGGCGCGGTAGGCGAGGCCGTAGGTCGCCGCCTCGATCATCGGGATGTCGTTGGCACCGTCGCCGGTGGCGAGGCTGGTCGCTGCTTCGCCGAGGCCGGCCATCTCCTCGATCAGCACGGCCTTCTTGACCCCGCTGTCGGTGATTCCGCCGACGAGGCCGCCGGTCAGCTTGCCGCCGCCCACTTCCAGGCGGTTGGCGACCACGCGCTCGAAGCCGAGCTGCGCGGCGACCGGATCGGCGAACTGGTGGAAGCCGCCGGTGACGAGCACGGTCCGGCAGCCGCGCGCCTTCAGCGTCTCGACCAGCACCTTGGCGCCCGGCATCGGCGCGATCCGGGTAGCGAGGCATTCGGCGATCGCGTCCTCGGACAAGTCGCGCAGCAGCAGCACGCGCTCGCGCAGCGCGCTCTCGAAGTCGAGCTCGCCCTGCATCGCCCGCTCGGTGATCGCGGCGATCTGCTCCTTGATCCCGGCGAAGTCGGCCAGCTCGTCGATGCATTCGGCCGAGATCATCGTCGAATCCATATCCGAGACGAACAGCCGGGGCACGACCGGCTCGTGATCCGCAACCAGCAGGTCGGAAGGCTGGAAATGCGCGTCGAGGATGGCGCGCAGGGCCTGGGGATCGCCGCCCGGCAAGCCGAGCTGCATGACCTCGCCGCAGGAATCGAGCATGGCGGCCGAGGCGAGCTGCATGCCCGCCGCCTCGATCGCCTTGGTGGCCGCATCGAGACGTTCGTTGAGATGGACAGGTTCTGCTATCAGCCGCGCGATGAGCACCAAGGATTCCTCTAAGACCGCGGCCGGGCGGCCGCCGCTGGCGCTCATCGCAGGGCCGACCGCGAGCGGCAAGAGCGATTCCGCCGTCCGCCTCGCCCTGGCGCTGGCCGAGCGCGGCCGGCGAGCGGTGGTGATCAACGCCGACAGCGCGCAGGTCTATGCCGACCTCGCCGTGCTGAGCGCGCGGCCGGCACTGGCGGAGATGCGCGGCGTCGCGCACCGCCTGTTCGGCACCTGGGACGGCGCGCAGGCCTGCTCGGCGGCGGACTGGGCCGCTGCGGCGCGAGCCGAGATCGCCGAGGCCCATGCCGCCGGAGCCGTGCCCATCCTGGTCGGCGGCACCGGCCTCTATATCCGCACCCTGCTGGAGGGAATCGCCCCGGTGCCGGAGATCGACCTGGCCGTGCGCGAGGCGGTCCGCGCGCTGGACACGGCCGAGGCATACAGCGCCCTCCAGGCGGAGGACCCGGCGCGCGCCGCCGCGCTCAACTACGCCGATCGCGCCCGCATCGCCCGCGCGCTGGAGGTCGTGCGCTCGACCGGGCGGCCGCTGGCGGAGTGGCAGGGCGAGCGGACCGGCGGGATCGGCCATCGGGTCGCGCTCCACCCCGCGATCCTGCTGCCCGACCGGGCGGGCCTCTATGCCCGCTGCGACCGGCGCTTCGCCGAGATGATCGAGCACGGCGCGGTGGCGGAGGTTGCCGCCCTGCTCGCCCGCGGGCTCGACCCCGCCCTGCCGGTGATGCGCGCGATCGGCGTGCCGGAGATCGCCGGCTACCTGCGCGGCGAATGGCCGCTCGACGCAGCGATCGCGCGCGGCGCGCAGGCGACGCGGAACTATGCGAAACGCCAATATACTTGGTTCCGCCGCCAGCCGCCGGCCGAATGGCCGCGGATCGAGAACGGAAACATCGATATCGACGATATTTATGAAATTTTATTACGAAATCCCGTCTTGACATGACATTTCGTATCACCTAGTTGCCGCGCCACTCCTGCTCTGGCAGGGGCTGACACGAACCGTGACCCTGGCCCGGCACAGTCCCCTGTGCCGGGTCGGTTCTTTGCGGGGCTGAAGAAGGAAATTGTCGTGGGTACTGAGCGCAGCGGCGCAGACATCCTGGTCGAGAGCCTGGTTCGCCAAGGGGTCGAATACGTGTTCGGCTATCCCGGCGGCGCGGTGCTGCCGATCTACGACGCGCTGTTCGGCGACGAGCGGATTCGCCACGTCCTCGTCAGGCACGAGGCCGGCGCGGCCCATGCGGCCGAGGGCTATGCCCGCTCGACCGGCAAGCCCGGCGTCGTCCTCGTCACCTCCGGCCCCGGCGCGACCAACGCGATCACCGGCATCGCCGACGCCTTCATGGATTCGATCCCGCTGGTCGTCCTGACCGGCCAGGTCGCGACCGCGCTGATCGGCTCCGACGCATTCCAGGAAGCCGACACGATCGGCATCTCGCGCCACTGCACCAAGCACAACTACCTAGTGAAGGACCCGGCCGAGCTGGCCGCGACGATCGACGAGGCGTTCCAGATCGCCACGACCGGCCGCCCCGGCCCGGTGCTGATCGACATCCCCAAGGACGTCCAGGTCGCCTCGGCCATGCTCCACGACGCCGCGCCGCAGCGCCGCAACCGCTACGCGCCCCGGCTCGAAGCCTCGACCGACGAGATCGCCGAGGCCATCGCCCTGATGGAGAAGGCCGAGCGGCCGATCTTCTACACCGGCGGCGGGGTCATCAACTCCGGTCCCCGCGCCAGCGCGCTGTTGCGCGAGTTGCAGGGGCTGACCGGCGCGCCCGTCACCTCGACCCTGATGGGCCTCGGCGCCTTCCCGGCCGACAGCCCCGACTGGCTCGGGATGCTGGGGATGCACGGCACCTACGAATCGAACATGGCGATGAACCGGGCGGACCTGATCGTCTGCGTCGGCGCCCGCTTCGACGACCGCGTGACCGGCCGGCTCGACGCCTTCTCGCCCCATTCGATCAAGATCCACATCGATATCGACCGCGCCTCGATCAACAAGGTGGTCCCGGTCGACCTCGGCATCGTCGGCGACTGCGCGACGGTGCTGGAGCAGCTCGTCCAGGCCTGGGGCAACCGCAAGCCTCGCGACCTGACCGCCTGGAAGCAGCAGATCGACGGCTGGCGCGCGCGCAAGAGCCTGTCCTTCCCCAAGAGCGACAAGGCGATCATGCCCCAGCTCGCGGTCCAGCGGCTCTACGAGCTGACCAGGGACAAGGACCCGATCATCACCACCGAGGTCGGCCAGCACCAGATGTGGGCGGCGCAGCACTTCCACTTCTTCGGGCCGAACAAGTGGCTGACCTCCGGCGGCCTCGGCACGATGGGCTACGGCCTGCCCGCGGCGATCGGGGCCCAGTGCGGCAATCCGGGCGAACTGGTCATCGACGTGGCCGGCGACGCCTCGATCCAGATGAACATCCAGGAGCTGGGCACGGCGACGCAGTACCGCTTGCCGGTCAAGGTCTTCATCCTCAACAACCAGTGGATGGGCATGGTCCGCCAGTGGCAGGAGCTGACCTACGAGAGCCGCTATTCGCAGTCCTATTCGGACAGCCTGCCCGACTTCGTGAAGCTGGCCGAGGCCTACGGCTGGAAGGGCATCCGCATCGAGAACGAGAGCCAGCTCGACGACGGCATCCGCGCGATGATCGCCCACGACGGGCCGGTGATCGTTGACTGCCAGGTCTCGAACGAGGCGAACTGTTTCCCGATGATCCCGAGCGGCGCGGCGCACACCGACATGATCCTGCCGGGCGACGAGGTCGCGGGCACGATGGACGACGAAGCGAAGGCGCTGGTGTGATGGCTAGTCTTTCGATTCAGGAGTTGGTTCTGAATGCGGAAAAGTTCGCCAACGACGAGCGAACGCCATTTGCACGTGAGCCGTGGATAGTTTCCTCTGAGGTGTTGTGGCGGGAGGGAAACCATACGGCGCCATTTGAGATCGACGGACAAACATTTGCGTACTTTCTCGAACCGTCGATCATCTGTGAGTTGAAGGAATCGTTCTCCACTCTCGAGCCGGCCAGTTTTGTCGAACGCGTCATTCAGTACGCCAAGAATGATGCGTAGAGGGACAATATGATGAAGATCAGAACCGAAGCCGCCGAGCGCCACGTCCTGACGATCACGGTCGACAACGAGGCGGGCATCCTGGCGAAGATCGCCGGGCTGTTCACCGCGCGCGGCTACAACATCGACAGCCTGACCGTGGCCGACATCACCGAGAACCACGCGCTCAGCCGGATCACCATCGTCACCAACGGCCCGCCGGCCCAGGTCGACCAGATCCGCGCCCAGCTCGAGCGGCTGATCCCGGTCCACAAGGTCGTCGACCTGACCGAGGTCGGCCCCTACGTCGAGCGCGAGCTGGCACTGATCAAGGTCGCCGGCACCGGCGACATCCGGGTCGAGGCGCTGCGCGTCGCCGAGCTGTTCCGCGCCAAGGTGGTCGACACCACGACCCGCAGCTTCGTCTTCGAGCTGACCGGCACACCCGACAAGATCGACAGCTTCGTCGCCCTGATGCGCGAGCTGGGCCTGGTCGAGGTCGGCCGCACCGGCATCGTCGGCATGGTGCGGGGGCCGGAGGGGACTTGAACGAAACTCAACGAACGCCGTCACCCTGAACTTGTTTCGGGGTCCATTCTGCCTAAAGCGCAGGACGGTGTTCGGGGCACGACGGAGGCTGAGCTGAAAGCCAGCGCAGCTAAACGAGTTCAGCATGACGATTTTGACAAGGAACGTACGATGAAAGTCTATTACGACGCCGATTGCGACATCAACCTGATCACCGGCAAGAAGATCGCGATCCTCGGCTACGGCAGCCAGGGCCATGCCCATGCGCAGAACCTGCGCGATTCGGGCGTCAAGGAAGTCGCCATCGCCCTGCGCGAGGGCTCGGCCACGGCGAAGAAGGCGGAAGGCGCCGGCTTCAAGGTGCTGTCGAACAAGGAAGCGGCCAAGTGGGCCGACGTGCTGATGATCCTCGCCCCCGACGAGCACCAGGCGGCGATCTACGCCGAGGACATCCATGAGAACCTCAAGCCCGGCGCGGCGCTGGCCTTCGCCCACGGCCTCAACGTCCACTTCGGCCTGATCGAGCCGCGCGCCGACATCGACGTGATCATGATCGCGCCCAAGGGCCCGGGCCACACCGTCCGCTCCGAATACCAGCGCGGCGGCGGCGTGCCCTGCCTGGTCGCGATCGCCCAGGACGCCACCGGCAACGCCCACGACATCTCCCTCGCCTACGCCTCGGGCGTCGGCGGCGGCCGCTCGGGCATCATCGAGACCAACTTCCGCGAGGAATGCGAGACCGACCTGTTCGGCGAGCAGGCCGTGCTCTGCGGCGGCGCGACCGCGCTGGTCCAGGCGGGCTTCGAGACCCTGGTCGAGGCGGGCTACGCCCCCGAGATGGCCTATTTCGAGTGCCTCCACGAGCTCAAGCTGATCGTCGACCTGATGTACGAGGGCGGCATCGCCAACATGCGCTACTCGATCTCGAACACGGCCGAGTACGGCGACATCACCACCGGCCCGCGGATCATCACCGAGGAGACCAAGAAGGAGATGAAGCGGGTTCTGGCCGACATCCAGTCGGGCCGCTTCGTCAAGAACTTCGTCCTCGACAACCGCGCCGGCCAGCCCGAGCTGAAGGCCGCCCGCAAGGCCGCCCTCGCCCACCCGATCGAGCAGACCGGCGCCAAGCTGCGCGCCATGATGCCCTGGATCAAGGCCAACGCCCTGGTCGACAAGGCCAAGAACTGACGTTCAGCAATCGTGCACCATCGGGATGCTTCTGGTAGGAGCATCCCGATGGAGATTCCGATGCACGTCAAATTCCTCGTCCCCCTCGCCGCGATTGTCCTGGCCGCCTGCACGGGCGCCGCGGGACTCGGCGGCACGGCCTCGGCCGATCTGGCTCCGCCGCCGCCCGACGAATGCCAGGCCAGCACGCTCGGCCGCTATCTGAACGTCCTGCCGACCGACGACATCAAGGCCGCGATCGCCGCCCAGGTCGGCGATCGCCGCATCCGCTACATCGCCCCCGGCCAGGCGGTGACGATGGACTACCTGGTCTTCCGCCTCAACGTCGAAACCGGCAAGGACGGCCGGATCAAGCGCTTCTACTGCGGTTGATGAGCGAGGATAGTCCTCCCGAGGGCAAGGCCGGCGTCGGCCGGGTCGAGGCCTTTTCCGACGGCGTCCTCGCCATCATCGTCACGATCATGGTGCTGGAATTGAAGGCCCCCGAAGCGGAGGACCTCGCCGCCCTCGCCCGGCTCTGGCCGACCTTCCTCGCCTATGTCCTGTCCTATGCCTACGTCGCGATCTACTGGGTCAACCACCATCGCCTGTTCGGCTACGTCCGCGGCGTGACCAACGGGCTGCTGTGGGCGAACATGGCGCTGCTGTTCACGCTGTCGCTGGTGCCCTTCTCCACCGCCTACCTCGGCGAGCACCATTTCGGCCGCGACGCGACCCTGCTCTACCTCGCCACGCTGTTCCTGCCGGCGCTGGCCTATGCCGTGCTCCACCGGACGATCCGCTGCGCCGGCATCCAGGGCCACGAGGCCGCGATCTACCACCGCGCGACGGCCCGCAAGGGCATGGCGGCGAACGTGACCTACCTGCTCGGCATCGTCCTGACCTTCGTCAGCCCCTGGCTCGGCATCGCCTGCGCCGCGCTGGTCGCGCTGTTCTGGATGCTGCCCTGGTCACCGCTCGACCGCCTGTTCGTCGGTGAGAGGGTCTAGCGTAGGACCCGATCAGGTTGGATCGTCACCCCGGGCTTGACCCGGGGTCCCGCTTTCTCCGCGGCATCACAATATAGCGGGACCCCGGATCAAGCCCGGGGTGACGAAAAAGAGTTCATGCAAACCTGATTGAGTCCGAGTCTAGCGCATCGTCGCGAAACCCTGGCGCAGTTCGCGCACGAACAATTCCGGCTGCTCCCAGGCGGCGAAGTGGCCGCCGCGCTCGGCCTCGCGCCAATAGACGATGTTGTGCAGGATGCGCTCCGACCACTTGCGCGGGGCCTTGGAGATCTCCTTCGGGAAGGTGCTGACCGCCGCGGGCAGCAGGACCGGCGGCGCCTTGCCGATCGCGCCGAAGCTCTCCCAGTAGAGCCGCGCCGCCGAGGCGCCGGTGCCGGCCAGCCAGTACAGCGTGATGTTGTCGAGGATCGTGTCGCGCGACAGCGCGTCCTCCGGCCGCCCGGCGTTGTCGGTCCAGCTCCAGGTCTTCTCGTAGATCCAGGCCGCCAGCCCGACCGGCGAATCGACCAGCGAATAGCCGATCGTCTGCGGCCGGGTGGATTGCTGGGTCGAATAGCCCGATTCCCATTGCTTGTAGTGCTCGCCGCTGGCGATCGCCTCCTGCTCCTCCGGGGTGGGATCGACGAAGTCCTCGCGCCGCCGCCGCGCCACCGGCAGGTTGAGATGGATGCCGGCGAGCCCCTCGGGCGCCTGCCCGCCCATGCAAGTCGTGACGATCGCGCCCCAGTCGCCCCCCTGCGCGCCCCAGCGGCGATAGCCGAGCCGCCGCATCAGCTCGGCCCAGGCCCGGCCGATATGCTCGACGTCCCAGCCCCGCGCCGCGGGCTTGCCCGAAAAGCCGTAGCCCGGCAGCGAGGGCA
>CALLNA010000022.1 GCA_938005655.1 uncultured Novosphingobium sp. | reverse complement strand
ACGCCGTGGTCGGCCGGCCCTTCGAGGAATACGGCATGGAGCCGACCTCGCTCGACCAGCTCCGCGACGGCTGCTGGAACGTCCACGCCCGGATCGACGACATGGACGTGAACGGCATCGCCGCCTCGATGTGCTTCGGCAACTCGATCGGCTTCGACGGCCAGACCTTCCACAAGGCGGCCGACAAGGCGCTCTCGCTGCGCCACATGCAGGCCTACAACGACTGGCACTACGACGAGTGGTGCATGGCCTATCCGGGGCGCTTCATCCCGCTCGCGATCCTGCCGACCTGGGACCCGGCGGCCACCGTCGCCGAGATCGAGCGCTGCGCCAGGAAGGGCTTCCGCGTCGTCTCGATGAACGAGAACCCGACCGTCCAGGGCCTGCCCTCGATCCACAACGACTACTGGGACCCGATCTACAAGGCGCTGATGGACAACGACATGGCCATCGCGCTGCACATCGGCAGCGGCAATCCCGCGCCCCATGCCTCGATGGAGACGCCGATCGAGGCCTGGATCAGCACCATGCCGCTGTCGGTCGCCCAAGGGGTCGCCGACTGGCTCCAGCTCGAGGAGCTGCACCAGTATCCGAACATGCGGATCATCGTCTCGGAAGGGTCGATCGGCTGGGTGCCCTACCTGATGGAGCGCGCCGACTTCTCCAACTGGCGGCACAAGGCCTGGACCCGCTCGCGCTTCCAGGACATCAAGCCGTCCGAGCTGATGAAGCGGCACTTCGCGCACTGCTTCCTGTGGGACCCCTACGGCATCAAGAACCTGGCCGAGGTCGGCGAGGACAACGTGACCTACGAGGTCGACTATCCCCACTCCGACGCGCTGTGGCCCGATGCCGCCGAGCTGCTGTGGGAGCAGGTCAAGGACCTGACCGACGAGCAGATCGACAAGGTCACGCACCTCAACGCGATCAAATGGCTGCGGCATGACGCCCTGTTCGAGCACAACAAGCGCGAGGACATGACGGTCGGCGCCTGCCACGCCCGCGCCGCGGCGAAGCATGTCGACACCGCGCCCAAGTCCTCGGGCGGCTCGGTTCCGACCACGGAGACGCGGCCCGTCACCTCGGGCGACATCATGACGATGTTCAAGGCCCATGCCGAGAAACGCGAGAAGGAAGCGGCCTGATCCAGACCCCCAGGCCGATTTCGGACGCGCGGCGGGAGCGATCCCGCCGCGCGTTTTTCGTGGCGCCCGCGCCGGGATGCGGAGTCCATTGAGCCGGGCGGCGGGGCGCGATAGGGGAAGGGAAGGAAATGAAACGCGCGCGCCCGCGCCCAATCTTCGTGGAGCTACGATGGCACTGGACAAGATCGACCTCACCCCGCGCATCGCCACCGAGCTGAAGGCCGACGCGGCGACCCTCGCCTCGGGCGAGCACGGCGCGGAGATCCGCGAGCTGCTGGAGCAGCGCGGCGTGCTGATCGTGCGCGGCATCCACATGACCAACGAGCAGCAGCTCGCCTTCTCGCACTCGCTGGGCAAGGTCCAGCCGCAGGGCGAGGGCGGCGTGTTCAAGATCACCATCGACCCCGACGTCAATCCGGGCGCCGAATACATCAAGGGCGCCTTCTTCTGGCACATCGACGGGGCCAGCGACGACGTGCCCAACTTCGCCGCCACGCTCAACGCGCAGAGCCTGTCGAAGACCGGCGGCTCGACCCACTTCGCCAACACCTACGCCGCCTGGGACGACCTGCCCGAGGAGGACAAGCAGCGTTACGACGGCCTCAAGGTGGTCCACAGCTTCGAGATCTCGCAGCGCTACGTGAACCCCGAGCCCAACTCGCGCGAGCTGGAATACTGGCAGCACCGCACGCCCAAGGTCCACCCGCTGGTCTGGACCCACGCCTCGGGCCGCAAGTCGCTCGTGCTCGGCTCGACCGCCCACTACATCGAGGGGATGGACCAGGCCGAGGGGCGGATGATCCTCAACCGCTTGCGCGAATGGGCGACCCAGCCGCAGTTCGTCTATACCCACCACTGGACCGAGGGCGACCTGCTGATCTGGGACAACACCGGCACGATGCACCGGGTCGACGTCTATCCGCTCGAGGAAAACCGCCTGATGCACCGCACTACGATCGAGGCCCAGGAAGAACTGGTCTAAGCCGGCCTAACATACTGCGAGGGCGCGACGCCCAGGACGCGGCGGAACATCGTCGAGAAGCTCGCCGGGCTGTCGTAGCCGAGGTCGAAGGCGATCTCCGTCACCGAGGCGCCCGCGACCAGGCGTTGCAGCGCCATGGCGAGGCAGGCCTGCCGCCGCCATTCGGCGAAGCTCATCCCGGTCTCGCGCCGGAACATCCGGGTGAAGCTGCGGCGGTTGAGGCGCAGCGCGGCGGCCCATTCGTCGACCCCGCTCTTGACGCTGGGGTCCTCCATGAAGGCGTGGCAGCGCGCGGCGAGCGCGAACTGGCTGGGAAAGGGCACGGCCAGCGGGATCACCGGGGCCCGCGCGATCTCGGCGACGATCAGCCGCATGACCAACCCGTCGCGGCCGTCCTCGTCGTATTCGAGCGGGATGCCGGCGGCGTCGCCGAGCAGGGCGTCGAGCAACGGCGAAACCCCGACGACGCGGCACTCCGGGCCGAGGCCGCCGATCGCCGGGTCGATCATCACGCTACGGGTGGCGACATGGCCGATCATCCGTACCGCGTGCGGCGTCTCCGGCGGAATCCACACGGCGCGCTGCGGCGGCGAGACCCAGGCGCCCTGCGCGGTGCTGACCGCGATCACCCCGCTCGCCGCATGGAGGAACTGGCCGCGGCGGTGGCTGTGCAGCGCCAGCTCGAAGGAGGGCGGATAGTCGTTGCCGACGCCGACCACGGCGCGGGGAACCTCGACATCGGGATCGTTCAGCATGGCCCAAACTCGAACATGAATTGCCAATAGGCGTAAGCGGGCCAAAACGGAAGCTGCTAGGTCGCCCGGCCGCGAAGGAGAATCCGAATGGCTACACTCACCCCCGCCGCCCGGCCGGCGAACGCAGACGGCACGGTCATGGGCGTGCTCGTGGCGATCACGCTGTGCCATCTCATCAACGACATGATGCAGTCGCTGCTGCCGGCGATCTATCCCGGCCTGGCCCGGGAGCTGACGCTCAGCTTCGGGCAGATCGGCCTCATCACCCTGGTCTATCAGCTCACCGCCTCGCTCCTCCAGCCGATCATCGGCCTGGTCGCCGACCGCAAGCCCGCGCCGCTGGCCCTGCCGGTCGGCACGCTGTTCTCGATGGCCGGGCTGGCGGTGCTCTCGATCGCCCACGTCTTCGCGCTGGTCCTGCTCGGCGCGGCCCTGCTCGGCATGGGCTCGTCGATCTTCCATCCCGAAAGCTCGCGCGTCGCGCGCATGGCCAGCGGCCGGCGGCACGGCTTCGCCCAGTCGCTGTTCCAGGTGGGCGGCAACGCCGGCCAGGCGCTCGGCCCGCTCGCGGCGGCGCTGGTCGTGGTCCGCTGGGGCCAGACCAGCCTGGCCGCCTTCGCCCTGCTGGCGCTGCTCTCGGCGGCGATCCTGTGGAACGTCAGCCGCTGGTACAAGCACCACGGCCTGGAACGGCTGCAAGCCAGCCGCAAGGCCCGGGCCGCGATCGCGCTGCCGCGCGGCACGGCGCGGCTGGGCATCGCGATGCTGCTGGGGCTGGTCTTCTCGAAATACATCTACCTCGCCAGCCTGACGAGCTTCTACACCTTCTACCTGATCGAGAAGTTCCACCTCTCGGACCAGGCCGCGCAGATCCAGCTCTTCCTGTTCCTCGCCGCCGTGGCGGTCGGCACGATCGCGGGCGGACCGCTGGGCGACCGCTTCGGGCGCAAGCCGGTGATCTGGTTCTCGATCCTCGGCGCCCTGCCCTTCGCCTTGCTGCTGCCCCATGCCAGCCTGATGTGGACGCCGCCGCTGGCCATGGCGATCGGGATGATCCTCGCCTCGGCCTTCCCCGCGATCGTGGTCTTCGCGCAGGAGCTGATGCCCGACAACGTCGGCATGATCTCCGGCCTGTTCTTCGGCTTCGCCTTCGGCGCCGGCGGCATCGGCGCGGCGGCGCTGGGCTGGGCCGCCGACCGCGTGGGCATCGAGGCGGTCTATCAGATCGTCGCTTTCATGCCGCTGTTCGGCCTGCTCGGCGTGTTCCTGCCCACGGTCGAGCGCGAGGCATGAGAGAGGGGCC
>CALLNA010000021.1 GCA_938005655.1 uncultured Novosphingobium sp. | reverse complement strand
GGTGATCTTGCGCAGATCCGACAGGCTCATCACCTGATAGCCGCCGCTGTCGGTGAGGATCGGGCGCGGCCAGTTCATGAACCTGTGCAGCCCGCCGAGCCGCGCCACCCGCTCCGCGCCCGGACGGAGCATCAGGTGATAGGTGTTGCCGAGGATGATGTCCGCCCCGGTCGCTCGCACGCCCTCCGGCTTCATCGCCTTGACCGTGGCCGCGGTGCCGACCGGCATGAAGGCGGGCGTGCGGATTTCCCCCCGGCGCATCGTGATAGTGCCGGTGCGGGCATTGCCGTCGGTGGCGTGAAGGGTGAAGGCGAAACGGGTCATCGCCAGCCCCATAGGCGGATCGCGCGCCGCATCAAGGGCTGGCGGCCCGGCCCGAACGCGCGCCAGGCGTGCGGGCTCGACCGAGGGAACGACGCCGGCATGGATCATCCGACCGAAACCGACCTGCTGAACGCCATTCTCGAACGCGGCGCGGAGCGGCTCGGCGACATCACTCCGCTGGTCATGCAGCGGTTCTACCGGCGCTTCCCCGAAGCGCGCGAGACCTTCCGCACGCTCGGCGTGGCCTACGGCGCCCAGCTCGAGGGCGAGATGATCGAGCGCACGCTCCATTGCCTGATGAACTGGCTGGAATCGCCGGGCGAGATCGAGGTCCTGCTGATGGGCTCGGTCCCGCACCATGCCGATACGCTCGACGTGCCGCCGGCGATGTACGACGGTCTGCTCGAAGCGACGGCGGCGACGCTGGCCGCGACCATTCCGCCCGAGCGGGCCGACGAGGCCGCGTTGTGGGTCCGCCTGACCGAGGAGCTGCGAGCGCAGATCGCGCAAAGCGCGCTCTGAGCCCGCGGCGGGGCTTGCTCCTGCCCCGCCACGGCGGCATGGGGCCGCGATGATCGAACCCTGGGTCTATCCCCTGCTCACCGCGGTCGCGGTCGTGACCGGCTTCATCGACGCCATCGCCGGCGGCGGCGGGCTGATCATGATGCCGACGATGCTCTGGACCGGCCTGCCGCCGCATCTGGCGCTCGGCACCAACAAGGTCCAGTCGCTCGCCGGGACGACCACCGCGGCGCGCAACTTCCTGCGCGGCGGGCAGATCGACTGGCGGGCGAACCTGCCGACCGTCGCGATCGTCTTCGCCGGGGCCGCGCTGGGCGCGGTCGTGGTCCAGACGATCAAGCCCGAATCGCTCCAGCTCATCGTCCCGCTGCTGCTGCTGGCGGCGGCGGCCTATGTGATCTTCTCGCCGCGGATGACCGACGAGGACGCCCACCAGCGACTGAGCCGGCGCGGCTATGCGCCGGTCGGCGGCGGGATCGGCTTCTACGACGGGTTCTTCGGCCCCGGCGCCGGCAGCTTCTTCGTCACCAGCCTGGTCGCCCTGCGCGGGCTCGGCCTGACCCGGGCGACGGGCACGACCAAGCTGCTCAACGCCGCCAGCAACCTCGGCAGCCTGGTGGTCTTCGCGGCCGGCGGCAAGGTGATCTGGCTGCTCGGCCTGTGCATGGCGGCCGGCGCGATGACCGGCGGCTGGCTCGGCTCGCACTTCGCGCTCAAGCACGGCGCCAGGGCGATCCGGCCGCTGCTGATCGTGACCTCGCTCGCCCTCACCGGGCGGCTGATCTGGGGCTTCTTCAGCTCCTGAGCCGCCAGCCGGTGCGGAATATCCAGGCGATCACGGCGATGCATACCGCGAGGAAGGCGAAGGTCAGCCCGGCGGCCACGGCTATGTTCACGTCCGCCTTGCCGTAGAAGGTCCAGCGCAGCCCGTTGACGAGATAGACCACCGGGTTGGCCAGGGCCACGGTCCGCCAGGGGCCGGCCAGCATGTCGATCGAATAGAAGCTGCCGCCGAGGAAGGTCAGCGGGGTCAGCACCAGCATCGGCACGACCTGGAGCTTCTCGAATCCGTCGGCCCAGCATCCCAGGATGAAGCCGAACAGCGAGAAGGCCAGGGCGATCAGCACGATGAACCCGGCGGCGAGCACCGGGTGGATGATCGTGTAGTCGACGAAAAACCGCGCCGTGATCAGGATCACCACGGCCAGGATCACCGACTTGGTCGCCGCCGCGCCGACATAGCCGAGCAGTGTCTCGGCCACGCCCACGGGGGCCGAGAGCAGCTCGTAGATCGTGCCGGTGAAGCGCGGCAGATAGATGCCGAAGCTGGCGTTGGCGGTGCTCTCCGCCAGGATCGTCAGCAGCAGCAAGCCGGGGATGATGAAGGCGCCGTAGGGCACCCCGCCGACCTCGCTCATCCGCCCGCCGATGGCCGAGCCGAAGACCACGAAATAGAGCGAGGTCGTCAGGACCGGCGTGAAGATCGACTGGAACAGCGTCCGCCAGGTCCGCGCCAGCTCGAACTTGTAGATCGTCCAGATCGCCCTGAGGTTCACCGGGAAGGTCATGCCGGCTTCCTTTCGACGAGGTCGACGAAGATATCCTCCAGGCTCGACTGGCGCACGTCGAAGCTCCGGAACTCGACATCGGCGGCGACGAGCGCCTTGACGAGATCGGCCACGGCCCGGTCCTGCCCGCCCTCTTCGCCGCCCGCGCGGTAGAGCAGCGCATTGCCGTCGTCGACGAGCTGGAGCGGGAACCGGGCGAGCGCGGGCGGCACCTCCTGCAAGGGCCTCGCCAGCCCGACCTTCGCCTCGGTCCGCCCGAGCCGCGCCATCAGCGCCTGCTTCTCGTCGACGACGATCAGGCGGCCCCGGTCGATCACCCCCACCCGGTCGGCCATCTCCTCGGCCTCCTCGATGTAATGGGTGGTGAGGATGATCGTCACCCCGCGCTGCCGAAGCTCGCCGATCAGCCGCCACATGTCGCGCCGCAGCTCGACGTCGACCCCGGCGGTCGGCTCGTCGAGGAACAGCAGCTCGGGCTCATGGGCCAGGGCCTTGGCGATCAGCACGCGGCGCTTCATGCCGCCGGACAGCTCGCTGATCCGGGCATGGCGCTTGTCCCACAGCGAGAGCGCGCGCAGGATGTCCTCGATCCGCGCCGGATCGGGGGCAAAGCCGAACAGCCCGCGCGAGTGGTTCACCGAAAGCAGGACGTGCTCGAACATGTCGACGCTGAGCTCCTGCGGCACCAGCCCGATCTTCGCCCGCGCCTTGCGCCAGTCGCGCTTCATGTCGAGCCCGAAGGCGCGGATCGTGCCGCCGGTCGGCCGCACCAGGCCACAGACCGCGCCGATCAGCGTGGTCTTGCCCGCACCGTTCGGCCCGAGCAGCGCGAAGATCTCGCCCTGGCGGATTTGGAGGTCGACACCGTCGAGCGCGACCGTCCCCGTGCCGCTCGACCTGGCGGCATAGGTCTTGCTCAGGCCCTGGATGTCGAGGATCGCTTCGGCGGTCATCCGTGTGCCCGCGGCGGCAGGGCAGGACATTGGAGTTGCAAGATAAAACCGTTCATGACGGCGAGCATCGCAGGTTCGCGCCATGTAGGAAAGCGCCAACCGCAAGCGGCGAGTTGACAGGGCGAGGCCACGGGATCAAACCGCCGGCCGACGCGAATCCCGCGTCGTTCCAGGAAGCGAGAAATGTCCAGCGACAGTTCCAGTAGGACCGCACGTCCGGGGGCCGCCCGCTAGTTCGCGCTAGCCGTCGTCCGCCCGGGTCGTGCGGACGAGAGGTGCAATATGGTGAACGACCTGATCGCCGGCGTCACTGCCGGCCTGCGGACCGCCCGGCGCGGTCCCTATACCGCCGATATCGTGGACATGCTCCAGGCGCTGCCCCATGCCGAGGCGGCGGACAGGCTTGTCCATATGCCGGCCGCCCGGGCGGTAGGCGTGCTCGACCGGCCCGAATTCCTCAATGCGCCGGACGTGCTGGCCCTGCTGCCCGTGCCCCGCGCGGCGCGCCTCGTCGCGCAGATGGCGGAGGACCGCGCCGCCGACGTCCTCGCGGCGATGGATGGAGCGGCTTCGGCCGCCATCCTCGCGGCCTTGGCGCCCCACGTCCGCCGCTCGCTCGACAGCCTGCTCGCCTGGGCGCCGGACAGCGCCGGCGGCATGATGACGACCGAATATGTCGCGGTGCGCGACGATGCGACGGTCGCCGCCGTGCTCGACCATATCCGCACCGTCGAGCGGAGCCGCGAGACCGTCTATTCGGTGTTCATCGTCGACCGGGTCGGCAAGCTCGTCGCCACAGTCTCGCTGCGGCAGCTCATCTCCGCCGATCCGGCCGCGATCGCGCTGGACCTTGCGCGCGGACAGGAACCGGTCGCGGTCTCGCCCGCCACCGACCGCGAGCTGGTCGCGGGCCTGATCCGCCGCCACGACCTCCTCGCCCTGCCCGTGGTCGACGACGGCGGGCGGCCGATCGGGATCGTCACGGTGGACGACGTGCTCGACGCCCTGGTCGCCGAGCATACCGAGGACGCGCAGAAGTTCGGCGGCGTCGAGGCGCTCGACAAGCCCTATCTCGACACCGGCTTCACCGCGATGATCCGCAAGCGCGCGGGCTGGCTCAGCGTCCTATTCCTTTCCGAGATGCTGACCGCCAGCGCCATGCAGCACTTCGAGAGCGAGCTGGAGCGCGCCGTGGTGCTCACCCTGTTCATCCCGCTCATCATGAGCTCGGGCGGCAACAGCGGCAGCCAGGCGACCTCGCTGATCATCCGCGCCCTCGCCCTCGGCCAGCTTCGCCTGAAGGACTGGTGGCGGGTGGCGCTACGCGAGCTACCCGCCGGGCTGGTGCTGGGCGCGATCCTCGGCGTGGTCGGCCTCGCCCGGATCACCCTGTGGCAGATGCTGGGCTTCTACGATTACGGCCCGCACTGGCCGCTGATCGGCGCGATCGTGGCGGCCGGGCTGGTCGGCATCGTCACCTTTGGCTCGCTCGCGGGGTCGATGCTGCCCTTCGTCCTGCAACGCCTGGGCTTCGACCCGGCCAGTGCCTCTGCCCCCTTCGTGGCGACCCTGGTCGACGTGACCGGGCTGGTGATCTACTTCACCATCGCCCTCGCCATCCTCTCGGGCACCCTACTCTGACGCGCTGGGCAGGAGCAGGCTGGCGTCGCCGTAGCTGTAGAAACGGTAGCCTTGCGCGATCGCATGGGCATAGGCCGCCTGCATCCGCTCCAGCCCCATCAGCGCCGAGACCAGCATGAACAGGGTCGAGCGGGGCAGGTGGAAGTTGGTCATCAGGCCGTCCACGCCACGGAAGCGGTAGCCGGGAGTGATGAAGATCGCGGTGTCGCCATCAAAGGGGTGGATCGCGCCATCCTCGCCGCAGGCGCTTTCGAGCAGGCGCAGGCTGGTGGTGCCGACCGCGACGATCCGCCCGCCCGCGGCGCGCGCGGCGTTGAGCCGGTCGGCGGTCGCGGCGTCGATCCGGCCCCATTCCGAATGCATCCGCTGGGCTTCCGTATCCTCCGC